>JACQOY010000016.1 GCA_016207765.1 Deltaproteobacteria bacterium
GAGGCATCCTCCAGCCTCTCCGCGAAAACCGGCAGTCTGATGGGTGCGGGCCTCGGTTCGGGGGTCTTTGGCGCTGTGGCGATACAAGCGCGCGCGCCCAGTCCCGTTCTCCAATTTGTCAGAAAATAACAGGGAGGTAACCCATTTGACTTATTCTGTGTAAAAGTGGGGAAATAACTTTTCTTCCGGAATGTATTTCGAGGCTTGGCGCATGATAGCCCGCAAGGTGCCTCGATCCAGTTCATCATGCAGAGGAATAGTGAGGGTTTGTTTGTGGCCCTCGGGCGAGAGGCGGCGTAATTTGACGTGACTCCCCTCTTGTTTGAGAGGGAAAAAACTGAAAATGGAGAAAATTTTGATAAGTTCGGATCCGGAGATCCTTTTCAGTTTAGGCGGCATGGGCGGTAAGAGGTTCGATTTCCATGGTGATGAGGAGCGTGGGATTGGGGGCCAAATCAAAGTCGGCAAGATTTTCGTCCTCCAAATGAAGCGAAACGGCCTCTTGGAGGTTCTTAACGGTTTCATCGATTGTTTTGCCCTGGGTGACCACTGCGATATCCGCGCACTCAGCGACATATTGTTTATCGCCCTTAAAAATGAAGGCTTTAATGATATGTTTCATGACTTGGAGTATAGCAGACAGGGTTTTGGTTTCAACGGGTAAAAAAGGAAAAAAACAAGAGGGAGACAATCGGCAATGGATTTAAAACGCGTATTAGCTTTTCTTGGGGAACAGGGAATTCTTTCCGCTGATGAGGTGGGGAATCCCGGTGAGGCAAGAGCGGTGCTTCAAGGGAATGATGGGTGGGGTGTTGCCGAAAGGGCCCTTGGTGAACTGGGGGATGAAGCCGTTTCCCTGTTTATCCAGTGGATGGGCGGCTCCGTCGCCGACCGCCCGGTTGAAAGAAGTCATGCGGCGGTTTTGCAGGCCGGCTCCTCTTCTCCAACAATCGTTCCTTCTGCCGGGGTTGGCCCAAGTATTTTGGAAGAAGTCGTGCCGGGAGCGGAGTCGAATGCCGATGGGCATCGGGATGATCGATCCGATAGATGGCCTCAACTTTACAGCGATTTTTTGGAGGTGTTTGGAGTTGTCAGAGTTGCCGTTTCAGCGGGAGACATCGAGACGCTAAAACCGCTTAGACGGGCTTCGCGGGAGGGGGGAGTTTCACTTTTTTCGGACGAGGCGATGAAGGCCTCCCGGCTTATCAGGGAAATAGAGGGGCGCGCCCCGGGGGCGATTCCCGAATATCTCCTGACAGGGGTTATGGACGCCTTGGGGGAAATCTTTTTGCCGATCGATCGGTCCAAAGCAACCATTGTCTTTATCCGTTACGACGGATTGTTTAGTGGTGGGGAGGAGGCAGAACGGTTTATAGAAGTTATTCAAAACTGTCCCTATGTCGCCGGCTTTTATCTTGAAAATTTTCCGGAATCCATTTTGTCCGGGTTGGGCGATCGGTTCCCAAAATTTCGCGCACAGGAGGCCGATCGGGATAAGGTCAATATTGTCCTTCTGAACGGCAATGCCGTCGGAGGGAAGTTGGACCCTTGGGTGGTTTGGAAAGAAGTCTCCAACAGGCTTTCCGATGTCTATGCCCCTCCGCCCGAAGGAGGATTGTGGTCCCGATATGTGATCCGGTCCCTGGGGTTGGACGATTTGAAACCCGACGGCACCCTTCGGGATACAAGAACAGGACGCCGATTTGCGGTTGGTTCCTATCAAGGTCTAAATGGTCCTGTTGTCGGGATGACTCGGACCATGGACGCCTTGGAACCGATTGAGGAGGGAGATTTCCGGAGATCAATCCTTGATCATTTGCCGGCTCTCCCCCCCGGCGGCATCAGGTTGGTCCATTTTGTGCCGGGCAATTCAATGCAGAATTCGGCCATCGCCAAAGGGGGACCAGACAGGGAAATTGTGGTGACAATTGATAACTGGGGGACGGCGAGGATCGAGGCGTTTCAAACCCTTCGTGGCATCATGGTTGCTCTTGGGTTTGACGATTCTGAAGCGATTGTCACGGCCCCCGTGTTTTTTGTCGGGGAGGGAGAATCGGCACCGGTTGAACCGGCTCAGCCGGCCCTGCCGGCGGCACGCTATTTTCATGCCTTTTTGGGCGATGGAGTTCTTTCTCTCAAGCCCGAACAGCAGGAGGAGGTGTTGACCGCCCAAGAAGTCGGGGCGATGATTGAACGGGCGCCATCGGGGGTTTTCTCTCAACATGTTCGGGAAATCAGATTTGGCAAAGAAGGTGAACCCGATTTTTTTACACTGCCTGTTTCGGGAGGGGGCGGCGGCACGCCGCATCCGGAAGAAGGCACGCCGGATGAACCCGATCCGCGCAATCTTGCCGGTCCGCTCAGCCCTGAATCGACAAGGCGGATGAATGAGCTTGTCGATGCC
>JACQOY010000174.1 GCA_016207765.1 Deltaproteobacteria bacterium
ATGCAGGGCAACCCCACCACATAAAGGGTGGCCGCTCTTCAACGAAGTAGCCCCCTTGTGGGGTATGCGGTAAAGAGGGGCCGTTTAACGGCCACAGGGGGTTGCCCCTACGGGCAAAATGAAAAAAAAGAAAAACAAAGCCGAAACGGCTGAGGCAAAGGGAGACAAGGCCTTTTCAAAAAAGAAATTCAAAAAGGCCCTAAGCCACTACCGTCAGGCGCAAAAACTGAACCCCGACAATTTGGGTATCTACGACAAACTGGTGGAGGCCCACCGGAAAGGGACCAAAGAGTGGACAAGGGAAGATTTTTCCTTGAGTCTCGAATGGACCATGAAAAAGCAGGAGCTCGAAAATCCGGATTTAAAAAAGGCCCGTGACCGCCTCGACCCGGATAAAGCCAGAGCGGCCCTACTGGAGACTCTCTCAACCTTAAAGAGGCTTTTGAAAAAATGATGATCGTCGGACTGACAGGCGGGATCGCGTCGGGAAAATCAACGGTCTCCGCGATGATAAGAAGCAAAGGAATCCCTGTCTTGTGTGCGGACGAACTGGCCAGACACGCCGTCGATCCCGGAAAACCGGCCTGGCAAAAAATCGTCAGGGCCTTTGGCCGGGTCATCCTCAACAAGGACAAAACGATCAACCGCGCCCGTCTCGGCGCCGTCGTTTTCGTCTCCGGGACGAAGCGAAAAAAGCTCAACACCATCGTCCACCCGGAAGTGATTCGTGAATTGAAAAAATCGATCGGGAACTTAAAAAGGAGGGGGGAAAAGGCTGTCGTTCTCGACATTCCCCTTTTGTTTGAGGGAAAACTCGACCGGCTTTGCGACAAGGTGATTGTGGTTTACGCGCCTGAAACAGAAATGAAAAAAAGGCTTCAAGAGAGAAACGCCCTGACGGCCTCGGAAATAAAAAGCCGAATCGCCTCCCAGATGCCCATCGGGGAGAAAAGAAAAAGGGCCGATATTGTGATCGACAATTCCGGCCCCCTTTCCAAAACCCGTCTGCAGGTCAAGAAACTACTTCATCAACTGAAATGACTTGAAATATCCCTGCACATCGGCCTTGGCAATTTCGGCCTGATCGTGCGAGAGATACCCCACCTGGTAGAGGCGTGGTTTCACGACCAGATAGTCGATGCGTCCGTAGGCCTTTTTCCCCTGGTCATCCAGATTGAAAAAAATCGACCGCCCCTGATTTTCCTCGTACTTGAAGTCTTCCTGTTTTTCGAGGGTGGCCTTCATGCTCTGAAGAGCCCCGTCTCTGCCGCCATCGAGCATCTGGGCAACGCTTCGGCTGGCAAAAACCGTTTCGGGATAATCGAGGAAAGAAAACATCACCAGTCCCCTCCCCGCTTCCGCCATGTAAGTGGTCATGGTCAACTGCCCCGCATCGGTTGTCACCGGCACTGATTCCATGTTTGGATTGGCGAATCCGGAAGGGAGCGTGAGGGTGAATTTTCCCTCTGGCGACGAAACAACCACAGGGGGTGCCACCGGGGCTTCCGTACCTGCCGGCGCTTCGGCTGTTGGCGGAGTCGTGGCCGGCTCAGTCACCCCCCCCGCCGGGGCCTCCGCCGGCGCTTGGGGCGCCGTCCCTTCGACCTTTTCCCCCTTTTTGCCGCAGGAGACAAGTCCCATGACCAAGAGAAGAGCAATAACCGCGTATCTTCTAGAAAGTGTGTTCATTGTTTTTCCTTTTTGATGGTTGATTTTACTTTAACGACAAAATTTTCCTCGCTTCCGCCGGCGTTGCCACCTCGCGTCCCGTGGCCCGGGTCATTTTGACCGCCTTTTCCACCAGCTCGGCATTCGACTTTACCATCACCCCCGGCTCGAGATAAAAATTGTCTTCCAAACCGACCCGGACATTTCCCCCCAGTTCAAGGGCCGCCTGAACCATCGGCCACTGATCACTGCTGATGCCGATGACTTCCCAAGTTGAACTTTTGTCAATCTGGCTTGCCTGATGGGCCAGATTCTTCGGGGTAGCGGCAATCCCCCCCAATACCCCCATGATGAAGGAATACTGGATCGGCGATTTCAATATCCCCATATCGACAAAGGGGACGGCATTGTTGACATGCCCCGTATCGAAGCATTCCAGTTCGGGCTTCACCCCCGACTCGACCATATGCCTTAAAAAGAACCCGATTGTCTCAAATTTGTTCTCAAAAACAAAATCAAAAATAAACTCTTTTCTCTTCGGCGAATATTTCGCGTAATTCATCGATCCCATGTTGAGCGCCCCCAGTTCGGGTTTGAGCTCCGTGATATGCCGGATCCGCTCTTCCTTCGGCACGCCGACGGTGCCGGTGGAAAAATTGATGACGATGTCGCATTTGGCCTGAATTTTGTCCTTGATGGCCTTGTAGACCTCAATGCGCTGGGTGGGGACGCCGTCGTCCTCGCGGGCATGAATATGAACCACCGAGGCCCCCGCCTGCCACGAGCGATAGGCCTCTTCGGCGATTTCGTCCGGTGTGTACGGAATGGCGGGGCACTGGGCGCGGTTCGCGGCCAGGCCGGTGGGGGCAACGGTTATAATTACTTTGGACATCGGATCAGAGACCAGGGACCAGGGACCAGAGACTAAAAGCTTTAGGTCACTAGTCACTGGTCACTTGTCACTGGTCTTTCCCTAAACAGGCATGACCCCGTGTTTCTTTTCCGGATTTTCCAATTTCTTGTTTGCCGTGATCCGGAGCGCTTCCACAATCACCCTGCGCGTATCGCGCGGATCGATGACATCGTCGATATAGGCCCCTTCGGCGGCCATCGAAAGGGCAATGCGGTTGCGGTATTCATCGATCAGTTCTTTTTTCTTTTTTTCCGGATCGGCGGCCTTCTGGATTTCCTTCCGGAAAATGATGTTCACCGCCCCTTCGGCCCCCATGAGGCTGATCTCGGCTGACGGCCAGGCCGCCACCAAATCGGCCCCAAAAGCCTTGCCGCACATGACATAGTAACCCGCCCCGTATGCTTTTCGGATAATAATGGTGATCTTTGGAACGGTGGCCCGGCAGGTGGCGAAAAGCATCTTGGCCCCGTGGCGGATAATCCCCTGTTTTTCCACTTTCGACCCAACCATGAAACCGGGGACATCCTGAAGATAGACAAGCGGAATATTGAAGGCATCGCACAGATTGATAAACCGCGCCGCCTTGTCGGATTCGTCGATATTGATGACCCCTCCCATGTAAGCCGGCTGGCTGGCCACAATCCCGACCGACCAGCCGCCGATCCGGGCGAGGGCGGTAATCAGCCCCTTGCCGAAGTTCGGCTTGATCTCCAGAAAATCACCGGCACCGGCACTGCCGGCGGCACCGGCACTGCCGGCGTCATCGATGATTTTTTCGATCACCTTCCGCATGTCGTAGATTTTGAGCGAACTCTCGGGAAGAATTTCAAGAATGGAATCCTCAATGCGGTCGGCACCCCCCTCTTCGCCGGTCATGGCCCGTGCCAGGCGATCTTCCATCGAGGCCTTGTCCGCGCCCCCGCCGCCGCCGGGGGGCTTCTCGCCGCTGTGCGACGGAAAATAGCTTAAGTATTTTTTGACGACACGGATGCATTCTTCGTCGCCCGCGACCTCCAGATCCCCCACGCCGCTAATGGAGCAATGGACCTTCGAACCGCCGAGATCTTCCGCCGAAATATCCTCGCCGATCGCCGCCTTGACGAGCGGCGGCCCCGCAAGGGCCATCGATGAGGTTCCCTTCACCATCGGCACAAAATCGGCCAGTCCCGCAATGTAGGCCGTTCCCGCCGCACAGGGACCCATCATGGCCGCCACTTGGGGGACAACGCCGGAGAGCCTCACCTGATCGTGGAAAAGTTTCCCCGTCATGGCAAATTTGGAGCTGGCAATTTCCTGAATCCGAGCCCCGGCCGAATCCAAAAGCCAGACCAGCGGAAAACGCCCCACAAGCGCCATCTCACGCATCCGGTCGGCCTTGCGTTCGTTCACCTCGCCGATGGTGCCGGCAATCACCGTAAAGTCGTAGGCAATCACCCCGACCTTTCGGCCGTTCACATTCCCGTAACCGGCAACCACACCGTCACCTGGTGTCGGTTTATCCTCCGTAGGGGCGAACTGCCGTTCGCCCGTACCCGCACCGACGGCCAAAATGCCGATCTCGTTGAATGTGCCGGGATCAAACAGAATATCTATCCTCTCGCGAACGGTCAGTTTGCCTTGCGAGCGTTGTTTGACAATTTCGTCTTCGCCCCCCATTTGGAGGGCCGCCCGCTTTTTCTGGAGAATGGTTTCGGTGAGTTGTTTAAGAGTGGCCATTACAGTTATTGACGAATCAAACGGTTCGGGCATTACTAACAAGTCCGCAAATTTGACTGCACATGCGGACTTGTAGTACTTTAGTATACTTTCCCCTATGGATCCGTCAACCAGACATTCGTTTTTCACCGAAGACCACGAAATTTTCCGCAAAACGGTCCGTTCGTTTGTGGAAAAGGAACTTCTGCCCCACCAGAAGGAATGGGAGTCAAAACATGGATTCCCCAAAGAAGTTTTTAAAAAACTGGGTGAGCAGGGTTTTTTGGGG
>JACQOY010000176.1 GCA_016207765.1 Deltaproteobacteria bacterium
GTAAACACCGCAGGGGAACAATTTAAGATTGATCTTACGGCCATTACAAAAAATGAGTTCAACACTTATATCATTTACTACCTTATGAGATCGTTAAGCGATTTGGGCATTAAGGTGGAGCCGCACTTCCCATCCATGTCTCAAATGAAAGACCCCACGTTTATCGGCGATGCCGAAGCAACACTGTATGCCATGAATATGCGCACACGTTATTTCATGAGCTATGAATTCTGGCGTTCAAAAGATACAGACCTTTCTTCCGATGCGAGTCAAATTAATACCTTTTTAGACAAGATGAGATTTGGTCTTTCTCCTTCGGAGAGAAACGCCTCCTATGAAATGTTTGAAAAGGCGTTGGCTCAAGATCCGCCGCTTCTTTTCCTTTATTGGCGGGATCTTCCGATCGTGCTTCACAAGCGTTTCAGAGGACTATCCGAGCACCCGTGGGAATTCACCAGGGAGTTTAAAAACCTCTGGGTGCCGAAGGGGGAGCAGAAGTATCGGGAAAACGCAGGGCGCGGGACGTGATCGCGTGGGATGTAACCAAATATTCCCGCCTTGGAGGATCGGGCCTCTTGACGGTGGGCGTAAGCACATTGGCAAAAAGCGTCAGGGAGCTTGATGTTTACAAGGAAGCCTTCGAGTCGGCGATGAGGATTTTTGAGGTCACCAAAAGTTTTCCGCAGGAGGAAAAAAATTCACTGACCGACCAGATTCGCCGATCCTCGCGTTCCGTTTGTTCCAATCTGGCGGTGGGATGGTATAAACGGAGAGATGGGGCCGTATTCGTCGACAAGTTGTCCGCCGCGGGTCGGGAAGCGGCGGAAACCCGCACATGGCTGGAGTTTGCACTGGCTTGTCACTATATAAATGCCCAATTGTTCGATGAGTTGAACGGCAGGTACGAACATATTTCCGCCACAATGGCGAATATGGAGCAAAAGGCCGAATCGTTTTATCGCGATCGCTGATAGAGGGAGTTCAAAAACCTCTTGGTGCCGAAGGGGGAGCAGAAGTATAAGTGATTTTAAAAGATTGACAATGTCAATTAGTTAAAATAAAATGGAGAAAAGAAAGAGTCATTATTCGCTTGATCGGATCAAGGAGCTTGTCAAGGCGGACCGGTGGAAGATGACGCTGACGGCCGAAAGAAATGCATGGGAGCAGTTCCATTTGGATGCCGACGGGGTAAAGACGGTAATTTTGGGGCTTAAGCCGGGTGTCTTCTACAAATCGATGACGACCATAACCGATGCGACGCTCTGGCAGGATGTCTATCATCCGGTTGTCGGCGGAAAAGAGGCTTACGTGAAACTTCAGATAGCCGAAGGAAACTCCGTGATTATTCAGTTCAAGGAGAAGTGAAAATGAAACAAAAGAAGTGGAAACATTGTCCCGTTTGCGGGGCAAAAGGCTCGATGCATTTTAAAAAATCTTTGACGCAGAAAATCCGCTTGAAGGGTTATCCTCTTTTGGCTGTCCGGAAATTGCAGGGTTATGAATGTCGGCAGTGCAGGGAGGCGATATTGAATATTCGGACGTGCCGCCATGTGGACCGGCTTGTGGGGGAACACAAGGCCCGGATCGATTCCGAGCGCATTGTGGCGGCCCGACTGACCGAGGTGGCCGCAATGAAAAAACAGCTGGGTGTCTCCCGCCAGCGGGTGCATCAACTGATGATTTCCGGAAAAATTCCCTACGTCTTCATTGGTCACACAAGAGTCCCCGTTCGTAGCGCGGCGTGAAAATATATCCTGTTCCAGGAGTTCACGCAGGAAATCAAAAACCTCCGGGCGCCGAAGGAGGAGCGGAAATACAGATTATGGAAAAAATTCAAGACCGGCGGGATTTGAGGAAAATCTTTATGCCGAGATATAAAGGGTAGAGACCACAGAGAATCACCAGAACACCCACCGCGTAAGCCGCCGCTTCAGGAACAGGGAGCCACCCGACCCATGGACGCGCTGGAACGGTCTTGTCAATTAAAGTAATTACACCAAGGCCTATTACCAGCAGACCAATAAAAAGATAACGGCCATAAGAGCTGTTTTCTTTCATTCGGCTTCTTTGATTTTATTATAAAATTTCTGGATGCCGTAACATTCCAAACCGGTTATTGTTGAAGGTGGTGGAGATACCTCTATTAAATTTTCCACGCACTCTACCGTATTTTTTATGACCTCCGGCGCGGCCGCCGTTCCCGCGATGGAATACCAGGCCGTTCGGGCAACGTTATAAACCGCCTCTGCCGCGGCGCCCACGCCGCGGGCAAGCGGCCCCAAAAAGGCCCCACCGACGATTGCAACATACGACATCGCCCCGATCTTTGCAAACTGATCCAACACATATTTCGACCGCCCGGAGCCGTCGAAATCAGACACCACTCGATTGTCTTTTCCCAAATAGATTCCCCCTCTGGGGTTGCCGGGCAACGGCACAAAACGGGGAGACCCGTCGGAGGATCGATCATCGGTTGTCGATGCGGTTTCATCAGCGGACCGGTCAAGAGAAGAACTTGCAAACGAGGTAAAAAGGGATTTTCCGATTTCATAGGGCATAAAAAAACCTCCTGCCCGGTTTATAAGCAATTCCCGTGCCATTTACGGCAGGGTTTGGGGTGTAGGGTTTGGGGTTTAGGGAAAACAAGGGGTTAGCTTCCCCTCTCCCTTCCGCCACACTAAAGTGAGGCGGACCTCCCCCCAGCAAACCGACCGAAAATCGGTCGGTATTGTCCGAAAATCGGATGGTTGGGGGAGAAGAAGTATAAATAGACGAAGAAACCGCAATATTATAAACTTGCTTTCTATGTATCAAATCACTCCTGCATTGCTTCAGGAAATTACAAAGCGGCTGGTGGATGGATTGCGACCGCAAAAGATCATACTGTTTGGGTCCCGCGCATGGGGCAAGGCTTCCGAAACAAGCGATGTCGATTTGCTGGTTATCGTATCCGATAGTCGCGAGAGGCCTGCGCGACGGGCCATGAAGGCGCATCGTCTCATGGATGGAATTCCTGTCCCGTTGGATATCCTGGTCAAAACACTCAAGGAAGTCGAAAAGTATCGGCATCTCCCCTCGAGCCTGGAAAATCAGATCCTTAAAAACGGCAAGGTGCTCTATGGATGAGGCTAAAAAATCCGCTGTTCAAAGCTGGTTGATCAAGGCAAGACACGACCTCGATTCCGCCGTCAAACTTTCCCAGGAGCCTGACCCGCGTTTGGATACCGCCATATATCACTGTCAACAGACGGGCGAAAAATCGCTCAAGGCATTTCTGGTCTATCATGATCAGGTTATTGAAAAAACCCACGATCTAAGGTTGCTGGTAAACCTCTCTGAAAAGCTCGACAAGCAATTCCATGACTGGATCGACAAGGCGGCGCTTTTGACGCCATATGTTGCCGAGTACCGGTATCCGGGCGAGTATTTGGAGCCCGATGCCGAAGAGTTCCGGGAAGCCTTAAAAGTAGCCCGGGAGTTACACGCGTTTGTTTTGTCCCTGTTGCCACGCGAAGTTCATCCTTCACAAAAATAGCCCCATTTGGGCCAGACTTGGAGCATCCGCAGGTTCCGATGTTTGAAATCAAAAACCTCTTGGTGCCGGAGGAGGAGCGGAAATACCGCTGACGGAAAAATTCAAGACCGGCGGGATTTGAGGAAATTTTTGACGGCAAAATACAAAAACCAGAGACCGCAGAGA
>JACQOY010000166.1 GCA_016207765.1 Deltaproteobacteria bacterium
GGGTATACACTGTGCCGTAATTTCAAAACAATAACACTCCTTCAAAACAAGTGAACATCAAAAAAACCAAGGGAGAGGTCACGATGAAATTGAAAAACACCATCCTCTGTGTAGCCATGGGCCTGTTGACTGTCCATTGCGCCAGTCAAGGCGATTCGGCGACGGAAGACGCCCAGTTCGCCCTCGATCAGGGCGATTTTGACTCGGCCATTGAACTGGCCACCACAGCCATTGCCGATGACCCGGATAACATCAGCGCCTACAGAATTCTGGGGAGCGCCTATTTGGGGCGGAGCAACATCGATTTTCTGGATGTGCTGGAAGGAATTCTCGATTTGGACGAAGACACCGCCGAGAACTTTGCGGCAATTGCCGATGTCCTCCCCGATGACGGCGATCTGGACGATCTGCGTCTGGCCATCGAGTCGTTGGAGACGGCTCCCGGCATCGATGCCGCATCGATTACTGACGAGACTCTTGCCGATACAGCCTTCGACCTCGCCCTCATGCAGACAATTGAGCACTACGCCCTCGGCGTCTATGGTTCAAACTTTAAAACCACCTTTGATGTGACGGGAATCACCGATGCTCAGGCTACGCAAGCTCAGTCTGATCTTGTTGATTTCGACAACTTTTTCATCGGCTCGGGGGTCGCAAGCGACGAGGATTTTCTCGACGAAATACGGCAGACCTTCTGCATCCTCGAACCAATCACCGCCGCTGAGGGTTTCACCACCGCCGAATTCCAGGCGCTTGTCGGTTGCCAGCTCGAACCGGACACCTTTGACCCGACAACAGTCACGGCCGATATTGCCAACTGCGCCGCCCTCGATCCGGACAGCCAAACGGCCGGCGTTGAAGCCTGTTATGGCGACGATACGGCTCTTTAACGAAAACCACCAAGGGAGATCGAATTTTCTGTGTAATTCCGCGAGGGCTTGGCGTACAAATTTCATGCACCTCGTGGTGTTTCATCGCAGAACGAAACATACAAAATTATGAACAAGATGAAGCGTACGCGGGGATTTTTCCTGCTCCTGTTAGGTGTATCCTTGTTGGGCACCGGAGTTGCCCGGGCCCAAGAACTCACCATGAGGAATTCCCCCCGTTCGATGCAGGGGATCCGTCCTCTCGGAATGGGGGGGGCTTTCCTGGCCACCGATGGAACGGACGAAAATGCCCTCTTTTACAATCCCGCCGCCATAAGCGACTACGAAAAAAAATTCCATTTCCAGTTCCTTCTTCCCACGGTGGAATTTTCGTACAAGGCGATTCCTTTTTTTTCATCCGATCTGCTTGATCTCGCCGATGACATCGATAACGCCGCCACCGACGGCGACAAGGTCAATGTCTTCGACGCCTTTGCGGCGGCCAATACAGGCCGGTACGAAGAGATCGGCGTCCGCGGGCCGGTGGCGATCATGATGCACAAGTATATTACAGCGGCCATTTTTTATGAAAACCGCTCAGCCATGGGTTTGCTTAATCCGGCATCAAGCACCATTGATATCGAGTCAACCTCCCAGGGAGGGGTTCAGGTCGGTTCGGCTTGGAGTTTTTTCGACAAAAAGATCAAGGTCGGGGGCGCCCTAAAATTTCTTGGACGCCATTTGATCAATGAAAAGATTACCCAGCGTGACATCGTGGTGAACAACGATTTCTCCGACGCCATTGCAACTGATCAGTTCGGTTTTGGTTTGGGTTTTGATCTTGGTTTTCAGGCAAAGATCCCCTTTGAGGCCAATTGGTGGAAGTATCTCGATCCGACCTTCGGCTTGACCATTCAGGACATTGGAGACACCCGGTTTTTCATGGGAGATGATGTGGGACGGATTGAAGAATCAACCTCTCTCGGCTTCGCCATCCATCCCGATTATTGGAAACTCAAAACCCAGTTCGCCCTCGATATCCGTGACCTGGAACATTCAACCGACGGCATTACCAAGCTTCATTTTGGCTACGAGGTAACTTGGCCGGAAATCGGCAAGGTGTTGCGTTCGGCTTCGGTGCGGGTGGGGTTGAACCAGGGATATCTGGCCGGCGGTTTTGGCCTTGATTTCAAATATTTCAAATTGAACGCCGCCACCTATGGACGTGAAATCGGACTAAGGACACGCCAGAAGGAATCACGGATGTTCGGCTTACAACTCGCCTCGGGATTTTAATAGCTTTTATAGGACTTATAAAAAAACCCCGCTCCATTTCTGAAGCGGGGTTTTTCTTATCTAAATCTGGCAGCAACCTACTCTCCCAGCCCCGTACGGGACAAGTACCATCGGCCCTGGGGAGCTTAACTTCCGTGTTCGGAATGGGAACGGGTGTATCCTCCCCGGTAAAACCACCAGAAAAATGATGTAGGGGCGTATTGCAATAC
>JACQOY010000189.1 GCA_016207765.1 Deltaproteobacteria bacterium
AAGAGAGTGTTAAGGAGGATGAAAAAATGAGGGTGGTTGTCGCCATGTCGGGAGGGGTCGATTCCTCCGTTGCCGCCCTGCTGTTGAAGCTTGAAGGGCACGATGTCATCGGGATTTCGCTCAAACTCTGGGATGAAGATAACAATGGTGGGGATCGCACGAAAACCTGCTGTTCGCTTTCCGATGTCCGCGACGCCCGGAACGTCTGCGATCGGCTGGGCATCCCATTTTACGTTTTTAATCACAAAAAGGATTTTGAGAGACAAGTCATTCTTCCCTTTGTTGCCGAATATCACCGCGGCCGGACGCCGAACCCCTGTATTTTGTGCAACCACCATGTAAAATTCGATCCACTGTTGGCCGAGGCGGAAAAACTAGGGGCCGATTACCTGGCCACCGGGCATTACGCCCGCATCCACCGCGACTCCGATGGATCGAGCCGTCTCCTCAAAGCGCGCGATGAAAAGAAGGATCAGTCGTATGTCCTTTACCACCTGGGACAAGAGCGGCTGAAAAAAATTCTTTTTCCGCTTGGCGACCATACCAAGGAGGAAGTCCGCAAAATCGCCCTCGAACATGGGTTGCCCAACGCCTTAAAGCCCGACAGTCAGGAGATATGCTTTGTCCCGAACAACGACCATGCCTCTTTTATCGAAAAAAATTATCCCGCCAAGGATTCGGGAGCGGGAAATTTTGTCGACAGGGAGGGAAATATTCTGGGGAGGCATGAGGGGATTCATCATTACACGGTGGGGCAGAGGCGGGGCCTCGGTATCGGCTTGGGCGAGCGAATGTATGTAACGCGCATCGACTCGGTGAAAAACGAAGTGGAACTGGGGCCCAAAGACGAGACCTTTCGGAACGGCCTGGTGGCGGAAGATGTCCATTGGGTGCGTCATCCCTTTAAAAACGGCAATTCTTTTGAGTGCGGTGTGAAGACGCGATATCAGAAAGATGAGTGGGAGGCTGTGATTGAGCCATTGGTCTCACCCTCACCCCAACCCTCTCCCCTCAAGGGAGAGGGGGTGTCAAAAGAAATCCCCTCCCCCCTTGGGGGGGAGGGTCAGGGAGAGGGGTGTCGGGTTATCGTCCGTTTCAAAAATAAAAGCCCCTTTGTCTCCCCCGGTCAGGCGGCGGTTTTCTATCACGGTGATGAGGTGATTGGGGGGGGATGGATTGAAAGGGCGTTATGAAACGAGTTGCTTTAACTACCTTCGGTTGCAAAGCCAATCAATTCGACACGGCGGTTATCGAGAGTCTTCTACGGAAAGAACCGGTTGAGATTGTCGATTTTTCCGACGAGGCCGATTTTTATGTCATCAATTCCTGTTCCATCACCGCCGAGGCAGACCGGGAGGCGAGGCAGTTCGTCCGGCGGGCTCACAAGAAAAATCCCTCCGCGCAAATAATTGTCACGGGGTGTTCGGCTCAGGTTGATCCGGGGGCGTTTGAAAAGATGGGGATTGTCCGGCATGTGGTGGGGAATGAGGCGAAGAGAAGGGTGGTGGAACTGATTGCTCGGTCTCCCCTCCTTTGTACGGTGAAACAGTACCCGGAGGGTAAGGAGGGGTTGGGGGAGGTAGAGAAGAGGCGAGCCAACGCTCTACCCCACCCAGCCTCCCCTTACAAAGGGGAGGAGGTCTTCTACGAAACCCCCGACACCTATTCCAAAAACTCCCGCGCTTTTTTGAAGATTCAGGACGGGTGCAGTCAGTTCTGCAGTTTTTGCATCGTCCCTTTCGCGCGGGGGTTGAATCGTTCGGTTTCTCCCGACAAAGTTCTTGAATCAATGCACAAACTTGGACGAAAAGGTTTCAATGAAATTGTTTTGACCGGCATTCATCTGGGAACCTACGGACATGATCTTCGGCCGAAAACATCGCTCTACAATCTGATGAGGCGGATTGAAAGTGAAAGGCCGTCGCCGCGAGTGAGGATCAGTTCGGTCGATCCGGAAGAGCTGTCCCATGAGATGATCGATCTGATCGCCGCGTCGGATATCTTTTGTCATCACCTGCATCTTCCGCTCCAAAGCGGCAACGACGGCATTCTCAAAAAAATGCGGCGCCGGTATACGGCCTCCCACTTCACGGTTTTGACCGAAAGGCTCATCAACCGAATACCCGATCTTTGTCTCGGCACCGATCTGATTGTCGGTTTTCCCGGCGAGGGGGAGGAAGAATTTCGGGCGAGTTTAAGGCTTCTGGATGAGTCGCCGGTTCATTATATCCACACCTTTCCCTATTCCGATCGCAAGGGGACAAAAGCCTCGGCTTTTGCCGACAAGGTGGAACCTTCGGTTATTCGCTCCCATGCGGGTCAAATAAGGGGGCTTTCGGATCAAAAAAGGGGCGCCTTTTACCGAAACTTTATCGGTCGGACCCTGGAGGCGGTGGTTGAATCACGCCGGGGGGACAGGCCGGTCGGATTGACGCGGAACTACATTTCCGTTGAAATCGAAGGAGAGTGCCGTTATTCTCCAGGAAATCTTGCTATGGTGAGGGTTGATTCCACCTCTCAGGATGGCGCAAAGGGTGTTTTGGCGTGATGTCCCGGTTTTTTTCTTTTTTTAAAACAAAAGTTCCCCGCGCGGAGCGCAAAAAACTAAAGGCCTTCGAAAAGCTCATTGGCTATTCGTTCGGCGATTTGCTCCTTCTCCGGCGTGCCCTGACGCATAAATCCTTTTCCAACGAGAAGAAGTTTCCGTCGGTGGAGCAAAACGAGCGCTACGAGTTTTTGGGCGATGCCGTTTTGGAGCTGGCGGTAAGCCATCTGATGATGGACGCCTTTCCGGAGTCGACCGAGGGGGATTTGTCAAAACTCCGCGCCGCGGTGGTCAACGAAACCAGCTTGGCGGAGCTGGCCCGGAAAATAAATCTCGGGGATTATCTTTATCTCGGCCGGGGGGAAAACCAGTGCCAGGGGCGCGAGAAGGATTCGCTTCTATCCGATGCCTATGAAGCGGTCTTGGGAGCCATCTTTCTTGACAGCGGATTTCCCCAGGCGTTCAAGGTGGTGAGCCGTCAGTTTGCCGAGCTTCTCGAAGCCGCCACCAATCAGGACATCAGCCGGGATTATAAAACCAGACTTCAAGAGGAATCGCAAAACCGGTTCAAGGCCATTCCCAAATACAACCTGGTTTCCGAAACGGGGCCCGATCACGACAAAACCTTTGAAATCCGTCTGACTATTGCCACCGGAGCTTCCGGTGCCACCGGAGCTTCCGGCAACAACGAATTTTTCGGCAGGGGGGTGGGAAAGAGCAAAAAGCAGGCGGAGCAAAACGCCGCGCGCGCCGCGCTGGAGAGGATTGAAAATATGTAACAGCAGTAAACAAAGGGACTCTCTTTGTTTGCCGGGTTGTTACAAAAAACGTGAATGTTCAAATCCGGCTACATCGCCATTCTTGGTGTCCCCAACGCCGGAAAATCAACCCTCCTTAATGCGATTCTCAAGGAAAAAATCGCCCCGGTGACCGACAAACCCCAAACCACGCGTAAACGGCTGAAGGGGATTTATACAACAGACGTTTGCCAGATGATTTTTCTGGACACCCCCGGCATTCACCATTCGGAAAAGAACTTGAACCGGTTTATGCGGGGAGAGATCGACGAGGCGATCCGCGACGCCGATATCCTGGTCTATCTCTTCGCCGTCGACAGCGCCGATCCAACCGATATGCTGGATCTCATCCGGCGAAACCGGGAGAGGTATCCCGACAAAAAGGGGATCGTTATTGTCACGAAGATCGATCTGCCGATCGAGAGACACCATCTTGATGTAAATGTCCTCCAACAGGAATTATCCGATCTGAAAGGATATCCGGTTTCCGCCCTGACCCGCGCCGGACTGGATGAAATGATTCAGGCCCTGACCGATCTTCTTCCCGAAGGCCCCGCCTTCTATCCGGAAGACGATCTGACCGACGAAAATCTGCGTGATATAGCCGCAGAAATCATCCGTGAAAAGGCGATGACCTTTCTGCATGAAGAAATTCCCTATTCGCTGGCGGTTGTCGTCAATGAATTCAAGGAAGCTGATTTGACACGAATCCAGGCCGACCTCATTGTCGAACACGACTCCCAAAAAGGGATGGTGATCGGGGAAGGGGGGCGGATGATCAAGAATATCGGTGTGAAGGCACGCAAAGAGATCGAAGCCCTGCTCGATACGAAAGTATTCCTGGACCTCAAAGTAAAGGTCGATAAAAATTGGACCAAAAACCCCACCAAACTGGCGCGGTACGGATATCGCCATGAGTGAGAGTTTGACTTTAATCTAAAGGGCGCCGGCCCCTGGCTAAGTTTCTCATTTTGATTCCCCATTCTC
>JACQOY010000172.1 GCA_016207765.1 Deltaproteobacteria bacterium
CCAGCCAATGCGCCATCGACGCCCTCACCCAAAAAGTGGTCGATGAATGCCTTAAGGCCATCGAAAAGGCCAAGGCCTCCGGCAGAAAAACGGTGATGGGGAGGGATGTGGAGTAATCGGAGAAGACCAACCCCATCGCTTCCCCTTTTAATTCCTTTTGAATTTCTTGTAGGCAATGCGGTGAATCTGTTCGGCTTCGGTGCCGAGGCGTTTTTTGCGGTCTTCCTCGTATTCGGAAAAATTGCCGTCAAACCAGACCACCCGGCTCATTCCCTCGAAGGCCAGTATATGGGTGGCAACCCGGTCCAAAAACCAGCGGTCGTGGCTGATGATCACCGCACAACCGGCAAAATTTTCCAGCGCAACTTCAAGCGCCCGCAAGGTGTTTACATCCAGATCGTTTGTCGGTTCGTCCAAGAGAAGGACATTGCCGGCGTCTTTGAGTGTCACCGCCAAATGCACCCGGTTTCTCTCCCCCCCGGATAAAACCGATATCGGTTTTTGCTGGTCGGTGCCGGAAAAATTAAATCGGGCCACATAGGCGCGGGAGTTCACCTCGCGGTTTCCGAGCTGGATCATCTCGTGACCGCCGGAAATGCAGTCATAAACCGTCCGTTTGTCATTCACGTCAAAACGATTCTGGTCGACGTAACCCAGTTTGACCGTCTCCCCCACCTTGAAGGTCCCCTTGTCGGGCTTTTCCAGCCCCAAAATCATCTTGAAGAGGGTCGTCTTTCCCGCCCCGTTCGGGCCGATCACGCCGACAATGCCCCCCTGGGGCAATCTGAAATTCAGATTTTCGTACAGGAGATTGTCGCCAAAGGCCTTCGTCACATCTTTGGCCTCAATCACCACCTCGCCCAGGCGCGGGCCCGGGGGAATGGTGATTTCCAGCTCTTCCTCCCGCTTTTCATTCTGCTGTTTCAACAGGGTGTCGTAGTTGGCGATACGCGCCTTGGATTTGGAACGGCGTGCCTGTGGCGACTGCCGGATCCACTCGAGTTCCCGCTCCAGTGTTTTTAATCGTTTGTTGTCGACCTTCTCCTCATGCTTCAAGCGGGCGTCCTTTTGTTCGAGCCACGACGAATAGTTTCCCTTCCAGGGAATCCCCTCTCCGCGGTCCAGCTCCAGAATCCATCCGGCCACGTTGTCCAAAAAATAACGGTCGTGGGTCACCGCAATGACCGTCCCCTTGTATGTTTTAAGATGACGTTCGAGCCAATAGACCGATTCGGCATCGAGGTGGTTGGTCGGTTCGTCCAAAAGCAAAATATCCGGCTCGCGTAGAAGCAGACGGCAGAGGGCCACGCGCCTCCGCTCCCCGCCGGAGATCTGTGAAGCCTTGGTGTCGGCGGGGGGACAACGCAGGGCGTCCATGGCCAGTTCCAGCCGGCTATCGAGTTCCCAGGCATTTGCATGTTCCAGCTTTTCCTGAATGGCCCCCTGTCGTTCAATCAATTTGTTCATTTCGTCATCCGACATCGGCTCGGCAAACTTTTGCCCCATGGCTTCAAACTCGCGCAAGAGATCAACAAGCTCGGAGACCCCTTCTTGGACAATCTCCTTCACCGTCTTGTTTGGGTCGAGAACCGGTTCCTGATCGAGCATTCCCACGGTGTATCCCTTGGAGAAATTGACCTCGCCGGTGTAATCCTTGTCGATGCCGGCGATGATCTTGAGCAGACTGCTCTTGCCGGCCCCGTTCAACCCCAAAACGCCGATCTTGGCCCCATAGAAAAAAGAGAGGGAAATGTCTTTCAAGACGCACTTCTTCGGGGGATGGACACGGCTGACGCGGCTCATCGAAAAAATGATCTTGTTTGGTTGCTCGGGCGTTGGTGACATGGTTCAAGCAAACCGATATCAGAATGAAAAAAATTAGAAAATGAAATCTTTTGACGCGCGGGGGGGAATCCGATACGTTCACACCATGAAAAACGCGGTTTCCCTTCTTTCTGTGACGTTGTTTTTCCTCTTCAGTTCCTGTCTGTCCCAATTCAGTCATCCGCTCACAAAAACATTCGAGAACGATCCCCTGCTTGAAGGGGCATGGCGGGGAGAATTGGACCCCGGTGAAATTGCGGTCATTCACATTCAACGCGGTGCCCGGTCGGACTATGTTTTGAGCGGCCAGATAACCAACCAGGGGAAAACCGAAAAGATCGAGCCTTATGTTGTCAGGCTCTCAAAGATAAAAGACCGGACGTACTGGAATATGGAGGTGGCCGAGCCTAAACAAAAAAAATATTTCGTCGTTCTCCATTATCGGATCGCTTCGGACGGAAAGACATTAAACCTCAAGCAACTGGATGACAAAAAAATCGGGGAAATGGTCCGCAACAAATCACTTTCGGGTAAAATTCAGAAAGGCCGGTGGTTCGACAGCACGGTTATCACCGCCTCGTCATCGGAGTTGACCCGGGTTTTTGCGGAATCGTCGCTCGGAGCCCTTTTTGAGGAAAAAACCCTGCGTTTCAATAAAATAAAGGCCCAGCCGTTTGCCGCACACCCCTAACCCCCTTTCCCATCCCTTCCACTTTCGTGCTTTCTTTGTGGTTTGATGAGAGTTACCATTGTTCTTCGGAGGTAAAGTTTATGACCCTTTGTCCTATCGCCATGGCTGTCGGGTGCAAAAAATGCCCCCTCTTCAAAATCTGCCCCTTGAAAACAATCGTCGGGGACCAGCGGAAGAAAACGAAAAGAAAAAAATAACAGCAAACAGAGAGAGTCCTTTTGCGAAGTAATTTTCGTTCCCGCCAGCGACATCCGGCGACGAAACAATCCGCCGCCGAGCGGCTTACGAAAATTGCGAAGACAAAGGGACTCTCTTTGTTTGCTGAGCTGTTACAAGAGCCCCGCCGCATGCGTCACGGTTTTTGAAAGACTGATCCCCCCCAGATAGTTGCCGCCCAGTTTTAAACCGGGAACCGTTGACAACAATTCCTGAATGCGGCCGAGAATACCGCCGTAACCGAGGATATACTGGGGAATGGCTTGGGCGTGGCGCCGGAGGTGGAGAAATTCAACTCCCCGGCGAAGCCCAAAAATATTTTCGACTTCCCCGGCGATCAAATCATGGATAACCGCATCATCCAGGTCGATGAGTTTCCGGTTTTTGGCGCCCCCGGCGTAAACGGTCAGGTAATGATGCCGGTCATCATGAAACTGAAAAGGAAAACTGCTTGAATTCCACAAGGTCCCCAGAATCTGCCTCTGTTCCTCCGACGGAATCAAAAGACCGAAGCCTTGAAAAGGGAATGGTTCTTCGCGGTGAACCCGAAGATGGGCCGTAATCACCGGGGCGTAATCGACCTTTTTCAGTTCGGCGGAAATTTGGGGGAAATCCTTTTCAAGAATTGACGAGGCGACATAAGCGGGAGAGGTTAGATAAACCCGGTCGGCCTCGTATTCCGCACGGTCCGTTACAACCCGCATTTTCTTTCCATCGACCGCCAGGGTAACAACCCCCTCGTTTAGGTGGATCCGTTCCCCACCGACTTTTTCACGGGCGCTCCGGAAAATGGATTCCAACCCTCCTTTGAGCTGATATAGCCGGGGATCGGTTTTCATCATCTTTCTTTGAGACAAAAGATAACGGATCAGCGAGGGAGACCGCGCCTCGGCCTGCGCCATGGTCGGGAAAGCGGCGGTGACGGAGATTTGTCTTGCATCACCGGCGAAGATTCCGGAGACGAAAGGGTCGGCGATATACCGCGCCGTTTCTTCCCCAAAATGGCGCGCAAAGAAATCCCAGACCGATTCCTCCCCCTTTTTTTTCCGCGGGGCATAGACAATCTCGCTGACAAACCGGAGGCGACCCCGAAGAGATAACGCCTTGGTGGTCAAAATCTGGGGGGGCTTTGAAGGAAGCTGAACAGGACGCCCCCTTTTTAAAATATAACGATGCCGCGCAACCGGATTCGCCTCGACGAGAGAATCGGTGAGGTTCAACCGTTCGAGGAGTTGCGTCATTTCGGGGGAGACGGCGGCCAGGGCATTGGGGCCGAATTCAAAGTGGGCTTTATCGGTCGACAGAGATTCGACTTTTCCGCCGAGGCGGGGAGAGGATTCGAGAAGATAAAAATCGTTGCGGCGGTAAAGGAGTTCAACAGCGACGGTTATCCCCGCAATCCCCCCGCCGATGATGAGGTTTGGAATTTTGATCGCGTTCATATGGTCGATCAGGGGCTCCGAAAAATTTCATGGGTACCGATGTGCCTTAAATAGAAAAAATCGGGATATATCTGAAAGGTCACCCGGACGGCCATCGTAACGCTCATTTCCATGATGGGGGGCTCTTCATGGTAGCCCTGCACCTTTTTTGTCCGAAGGCTCGGATGAGAGGGGTTATCAAGCAGAAGCTCCAGTTTCTTCCCGGCCAATTCCTTCAAATCCTTCGGAAGCTTCTTGAATTCCTTGTCGAAACCGGCCGCGGTTTTGATGGTTCGACTTTGCTCACCATCAACCCTGAGCATACTCCGGCCTTTAGGCCGGAGAGTCGAAGGG
>JACQOY010000173.1 GCA_016207765.1 Deltaproteobacteria bacterium
GAACCAGAGACCGTGACTATCGGGACAGGTGTCGAGACAAACCTCCCCGACACACAAGACCTTCGTCATTTTTTTGGAACAACGGGGGCATTTCCTTTTTTTTTCAATCCCCCCTTCGGTTTCCTTGAACGATTTCAGCAACGCCTCTTTTTCGGCCGCCCCCTCAAGCAACAACTCCAGCTCTCCCCCATCGAGCCACACACCATGGCACGAAACACAATAATCGGTCTCCACCTCGTGAAGTTCCAGAATCACCAACGGCTCTCTGCAATCGGGGCAATTCATAGGGGAATTGATTATCCAATAGAGAGCCTTTCGAATCAACCGGAATTCTGCTATAGCATGCGATTATGTCCCGATTTCCGGTCAGCCCCGCAAAGGAGCGCGATCTCCTGGCACGAATGGAGAAATACAACGTCCGGGAGGAGGATTTGGTTGAAAATTTCATCCGCGGTTCCGGGGCGGGGGGACAGAAAATCAACAAGACCTCCTCATGCGTCCAGCTCAGCCATCTTCCAACCGGCATCGAGGTGCGATGCCAATCGTCGCGATCACAGGCGCTCAACCGTTTTTTGGCCCGGCGCCTTTTGGTCGATGAAACGGCCCGGAGGGTGGAAGGAGCCGAAAACGCACAGCGGCAGAGAATCGAAAAAATCCGCCGCCAGAAGCGCAAACGTTCCCGCCGGGCAAAGGAAAAGATGCTCGAAACCAAAAAACACCAGTCGGAAAAAAAGAAACTCCGGAAAGTTTCTCGGGATGAATTTTAGAGGTGCCCTTAAGGAAGCATCTCCTGAAACGCGGCATAATCGTTCCCGGATGGGGTCGTATCGCAGTCCAACTCGTCGGCTTTGGCGTTGATGTCGTCAACGCGGTTTTCGGGGCTTGGGTGGGTGCTCAAAAATTCGGGCGGGGAGGAGGCATCCTCCTCTTCAAGCAGTTTCTCAAAAAAATCGGCGGCGGCGTTGCAGGCGTACTGCGTACCGGAAAGATAGATGACCGAATATTCGTCCGCCTCCGCCTCCGCATCGCGGCTGAAACTCAAATCGATGAGATTTAGCGCAATGCCCGAAACCAGATCGAGCCGGTTTCCCAAAACAACGTCGAGTAAAAGGGAAATGCCGTATTCTTTCGTCAAATTGTCGGTGACATGCCGCTGGTCGGCATGGGCTATTTCGTGCCCCACGACCCCGGCAAAGCTGTCCTCGCTTTCCAGGTATTTGATCAACCCCGTGTAAAAGTAGAGATACCCTCCGGGGGTGGCAAAGGCGTTGACCACGCTGTCGTCATTAATGATGTGAACCTGCCAGACAAATTCATCGTCGTATTGCACGTCATCAACGGCCAGGATTTCGTCCACAATGCCGTTTAGATAATCGTACGCGGAGGCGTAGTCGTCTTCATCGAGCACGGGATAATCGGCGGAGTCCGACTCGATTTCCGCATCAACCTGTGCGCCGAGTGTTTTGTCGTCCTCGATGGTAAAGAGGTTCAAGCCATCAAGGCACCCGCCCGCAAGGAAAAACAAAAAGATACCGATAAGGATCGTTCTTCTCATAAGTCCGTTATTATACACAACGACATTTCAAACTGCTGATAACTCCCCCCCACCCCCTCTTAAGTTAAGAGGGGGAGAAGGGGGAGTTATGTCGTCACGTATAGCGAGTAAGACGTTGAATAAGATTCAAAGGTTCAACACAGCCAAATTACCACTGACATTTAAGAAGATAGGGATCTTCCGTTCTCTGAGTCGGATCCTCCGCCAGACTGTTCGGCTCCCCGCAACGCTGGACAATCAGGACATACAGGCGTCCGCTGGCCTCCTCCGCCTTTCGTTTCGCCTTGGCGATTTTCTTTGAATCCTTCGAATCCGACTTAAGCCGGCTCCACTCATCCAACGCCGCGAAAAAATCGTTGGTCGCCTTGACCACATCGTGGTCGGCGCTGGGGCCCGCCGCGTCGCATCCCAACCGGATGAAGGTGATGTTGTTGTTGTAGGCCGATTTGACAAGACCCGGGTCGTCCCAGTTGGCCTTCTGGCATTCGCTGTCTTGGGCCCTCAACGCGGCAGGCATCAACAGAAAAAACGTAAAAACAAAAATTCGTTTCATCATTATTGGTTCCTCCCTTCCATGGTTAAAGGGGTGATTATACCTGAGAAGAGATAAAGATCAAATCGATCGATAAGCGTAACAAACCCATTCTTTTTTCTGCGTTCGCTCCCTCAACTCAAAATCCCGAAAAGCCTCTTCAATCTCCCCTCCTTCCGTGTCGGTGATTCCGGCCAAAATGAGCGTGCCGTTCGCTTTTAAAAGCCCTTTCATCGTCTCTTTAAGATGCATAATCGTCGGAGTCAGAATGTTGGCCACGATGACATCAAAGGGGCCTTGCACCTGCGACAGGTCGGAGGCGAGCGACAAATCACCGTATCCGTTCAGCTCGAAATTTTCGCGCGCGTTGATTTGGGCGAGTTCGTCAATCTCAACCGTTTCCACACGGGGAATTCCCAGTTTACGCGCATGGATGGCCAGAATCCCGCTTCCTGTACCGATGTCTAATAAACCGTAGGGGCGAACTTTATGTTCGCCCCTACAAATATTTTGAATCATCTCCGCCGCCAACTGCGTGCTTTCATGTCTCCCTGTTCCAAATGCCGCACCGGGACGAATGACAATTTTTTGGCCGGATGCAACTTTCGTCTCCGTCGGCATATCGTCGGGCGGAACAATCCAGACACCGGGAACGAGTTCAATCGGTTCGAACGTCTGCGCCTGAAAACGAATGTCGGCAAGAGAAATGGTTGTGCCATGCAGATTTTCCGCCTGGGGCAACAAACGCGACAGGGTTGCAACAAACTGACTCAAGGGTTCTTTGTCGTCAAACCAGGTTTTAAGGCGCACTTTTCCAGCGCCGGTGGACTCTTCTTCCAATCCAAGACAGCCATGGGAATAAAGAACCACTTCGGTCAACTCGGCCGCTTCATCGGACAATTCCATTACAATGACATGATATGAAACTGAATGATCATTCATTTTTTTGTTGCCGGGGGCGCCTCCAACACAGTACATTAAGGGGGATGCCAATCCGATGGACGCTTTTAAAGCAAACTCTTCAGATGCGGCTCTTCGGCCTCTTGAAGATTCCCCTCATTCTTTATTGCCGCCCGTCCATTGTCGAGATCAACGATAAACGGGCCGAGGTGGTCATACCGCTAAATTACTTTACCCGCAACCATGTCAAAAGCATGTACTTCGGCGCCCTGGCCATCGGGGCCGATCTGGCGGCGGGAGTTTTTGTGCTGGAGGCAATCCGACGTTCGGGGAAAAAGGTGAACTTTATTTTCAAGGATTTCAAAGCGGATTTCCTGAAACTGGCCCTCTCGGACGTTCATTTTATCTGTGAAGACGGGAAGAAAGTGGCCAATGCCGTAAAAGAAACCATCCACACCAAAAAACGGGCCAACACAACCGTCGCCATGTGGGCCACCACTCCCCAAAAAACCGGCAACGAGCCGGTGGCAAAATTCCGGCTTACAATTTCCGTCAAGGCCGCGTGATGACGATTTAATACCCCGTCTTGGCCCCATCCGACGGTTCCCCTGCCTTGCCCCCCACCTCAGGAGTTGCCGGCGGCGGTGTGGCGGCTTCGGCCCCGGCCTTTTTCAGGTAGCAGAACTGACCGGCCAAGGCTGGAGAAGGAAATTTCAGGAATGTCCCGTCCATGGAGGCCTCTTCATCGGACCGGGCGCTGTTTTCATAGGTCACCAGCACCTTCCCCTCTTCGACTTTCCATTTTCCCTTGGTGCCGTGGAGCGCCTCGAATGTGCCGTCGTTCTTGACCGTCACCTTGCTCATCAGGCCGACGACATTCCCGCCGGGGACGCTTGCCGATTTTTCGGCATCGAGAGCCCATTCACCCACAATGTCCTTGGCATCAAGAGCCAACGCGTCGCCAACAGCGCCAAGAATGAAAATAACAGCCGTTAAAGAAATGATTTTTTTCATCTATCCCCCTTTCAGAAGGGCCTATATTACAACCTCGACACCGGTTTGTTAAGTGGATAAGATGGCGCCAAGCGATAAAGTTTATGCAATTTTCGTACCAGCTTTTCCATCAAACCGGTGAGCTGAAGCGCCGCGCCGAAATTTTCAAGCAACGCCTTCAATCCTGCGTCATCTGCCCCCGCCATTGCGAGGCCGACCGGATGAATGAAATCGAGGGGTTCTGCCGGTCGGGTCGTAATCCGCTTGTTGCCTCCACGGTCGCCCATTTTGGCGAGGAACCGGCGCTAGTCGGGAAAAACGGGGCGGGAAATATCTTTTTCGGGAGTTGCAACCTTCGGTGCGTCTATTGCCAGAATTGGCAGATCAGTCAGCCCAGACCCATTTCCCCTCCCTTGAGGGGAGGGGATCAAGGGGAGGGTGACACGCGAGTTTCACCCTCTCCCCAGCCCTCTCCCCTCAAGGGAGAGGGAGACAGATTATGAAAAAACTGATTGTCATTCTGACTCTCCTTTTGGCCCGGCCGGTCTTCGCCCAGACGCTGACCCTTGACGAGGTGGTGAAGACAGTCCGGGAAACGCATCCTTCCATCGAGGCGGCCAAACAGGACGCCGAATCGGCCAAAC
>JACQOY010000177.1 GCA_016207765.1 Deltaproteobacteria bacterium
GGACGGAATAAATCCGATCCTCGCTCACATTAATTTACCGGCGGCCCTGCCCCAACAAGGGACCCCTTCGGGGCCGTCTCACTCATCGGTTTTTGTTTCAACCCGGTATTTGCGGATAATTTTCTTGAAATTACTCCGGTCCATCCCGGCTTTTTCGGAAGCGGCCGTGATGTTTCCGCCGGTTTTTTCGAGAAGTTTGATGATATAAGAACGATTAAAAATGTTCAATGCCCTTTTCTTGGCCTCTTTGTAGTCGAGCTTTGACAAATCGTTGTCGCGATCGGGCGGCGCGTAAAAGGAGGCCGACAGAATCCTGGGGGGAAGGTTTTTCGCCGTAATGGTCTCGCCCGTGGCCAAAACCACCGCCCTTTCGACGACATTTTCCAGCTCACGAACATTGCCGGGCCACGGATAGTTTTGCAAAGCCTGAAGAACATCAATGGAGAGTTTGCCGGTTTCCTTATGCATCTTTTTCGCGAAGACCTTGAGAAAATGGTAGGCCAGAGGCGGAATATCCTCGGCCCGGTCCTTAAGCGGCGGCAAAAGAACGGCAATGACGTTAAGGCGGTAATAGAGGTCTTCGCGAAACTTGCCTATCCGCGTTTGTTCCAAAAGATCCTTGTTGGAAGCGGCGATCACCCGCACATCCACATGGCGCGAATTGACGGCGCCAATCGGCCGAATTTCCCCTTCCTGCAGAACCCTCAGGAGTTTAACCTGAACGGATGGGGGAACCTCCCCGATTTCATCCAGAAAAACCGTCCCGCCATCGGCCGTTTCAAAAAGCCCCGCCTTGTCGACAACGGCGCCGGTAAATGAACCTTTCGTGTGGCCGAACAATTCCGATTCAAGGAGCGTCTCCGGCATGGCGGAGCAGTTGATAACCACAAACGGTTTTGAATGCCGCGGGCCGGTTTTGTGGATGATGCTGGCAACCAGCTCCTTGCCCGTTCCCGACTCGCCAAGAATGAGGACGTTTGAGTGGCTGGCCGAAACATGGCGGATCATTTCATAGACCCCCTGCATCTTGGGGCTTTTGCCGATAATGTTCTCGAATTCCTCAGCCGACTGCCCCGGCACCTGGAACTGCTGCATCCTCTTCAACAATTCATGTTTTTCGAGGGCCTGATGAAGGCAAAAATCCGCTTTTTCCACCGTTTCGAACGGCTTGGTCAGATAATCAAATGCCCCCATTTTGAGCGCTTTGACTGCGCTGTCGACGGAGGCCTTGGCAGTGATGATGATGACCTCCGCCTGATGAGGCTGGGTGCGCATCCATTCGAGAATCTGCAACCCGGAAAATCCGGGAAGGGAAAGCTCCACCACCACCGCGTCAAAACGGTAATTATCGAGAACCTCAAGGGCCTCGCCCCCCCCGCTTAAGGAGAGGCAGGTCCATCTATTGTTGCGCGCAATCCCTTCCAACTCACGCAAAATATCGCGATCATCGTCGATAAAAAGGAAATTGTAATGCTTCTGCGAAGCCATGGGTTAATGGATGGTTACTCCACAAACTTCTCGAGATGTTTCTTTTTTATTTTTTCCACCAAAGTGGTGCGGTTGAGCTTCAAAAGATGAGCCGCCTTGTTTTTGTTCCACCCCGTTTTTTCCAGCGCCTTGAGAATAAGGGTGTTTTCAAAGTCATCAACCACATTTTTCAGGGATATGCCCGATTCCGGAATATGAAACGAGGTGTGTTTGACAACCGTCCCGGAGGCTTCCAGAAATTTTTCCGGGAGATCGGTCATTGTAATCTCCCGGCCCGGATGGAGAACAACAAGCCTCTCTATGGTATTTTCCAGCTCACGCACATTCCCCGGCCAGCGGTAGTTCACAAAGAGGCTTAATGTGTCCTCTGCCAGATACGGCGGCGGAAGATCGTTGGCCTCCGAATACACCCTGAGAAAATGGTCGATCAGAATGGGAATATCGCTAATCCGCTGGCGAAGCGGAGGCACCGTAACAGGGATTACATTCAGCCGATAATAGAGGTCCTCGCGAAAGCCCCCCTTTTCCACCAGTTTTTCCAGGTTCTGGTTTGTTGCGGTGATGATCCGCACATCGACCTCCACTGTTTTTGTGGAGCCGACAGGCTCAAACTTGCGCTCTTGGAGAACACGCAGAATCTTCACCTGAAGCCTTAAGCTCATATCGCCGATTTCGTCGAGAAAAATGGTTCCCCCGCTGGCCACCTCAAACCGGCCTCGCTTGGAGTTGACGGCCCCCGTAAACGAGCCTCTCACATGGCCGAACAGTTCCGACTCGAGAAGATTTTCCGGGATCGCCCCGCAGTTCACCGGCACCAGGGGCCGGTCAGCCCGACGGCTGTTGTAATGAATCGCCCGGGCGATCAATTCCTTTCCCGTTCCCGATTCACCGAGAATGAGCACCGTGGAGTCGGTATCGGCCACCCGGGACACCAGATTGAGTACTTCCGCCAGTTCATCGCTGGCGCCGATGATGTTTTCAAACCCGTATTTGGTGGTGACCTGCCGGCGGAGAATCATGTTCTGTTCCTTGAGTCGCGAATGTTCCAGCGCTTTTTCAATGATATGCCCCACATCCTCCAGTTCGAACGGCTTGGTAATATAGTGAAAGGCCCCCGCCTTCATCGCCTCGACGGCGCTGACAATTGAGCCAAACGCGGTCATCACAACACAGCAAATATTGGGGATAAGCAATTTGATTTCGCGGATCAGTTCGATGCCGTTCACCTTCGGCATGCTCAAGTCGGTAAGGACGAGATCAAAATGCTTGTCCTTGCATTTTTCGATCGCCTCCGAGCCGTCGGCGGCGGATTCAACATCGTAGCCTTCCTGCTCCAGATATTTCACCAACGCCCGAACAATAACTGCTTCGTCATCGACGACCAATATGCGTCCTTTCATATGATTGCCCCTCCCTTGATTTTAAGTCATGTCATGGCCGGAAAAGAGACCGTGAAAGTGGTCCCTTTTCCTTGCCTGCTTTTTACCTCAATGGTACCCGAATGATCCTGGACAATCCCGTACGAAATCGACAACCCCAAACCGGTCCCCTCCCCCTGTTTTTTCGTCGTAAAGTAGGGGTCGAAAATCTTGTTCAGATACTCCTGGGGGATTCCATTGCCGGTATCGGAAATATCGGCACAGACGCGATCAGACTTCAAGTCGGCATAGGTTTTAAGCGTCAGCCGCCCACCGCCGAGCATGGCCTGATAGGCATTGGTAATCAGGTTCAAAAAAACCTGCTGGAGTTTGTGAAAATTCCCGCAAATGGGCCCAAGCGCCGGATCGAATGCCTCGATGACCTCGATAGAGCTGGCCTTCGCCTGCATCTGGATGAGCGGCATGATCTTTTGGAGGACTTCATTCAACGAAACGGCTGCCTTTAAATCGTCCCGTCGTTGTCGCGAAAAATCGAGAAGGTCCTCGACAATCCGCTTGCACCTCAAAGCCGATTCTTCAATCTCCTTCAAATCGTTAAATGAAGGGTGGGCTTTTCCCAACTCGCGCAGGGCCAGTTGGGCGAAAGCAAGGATGCCCCCCAAAGGATTGTTGATCTCGTGGGCAACCCCCCCCGCCAACATCCCGATAGCCGCCATTTTTTCACTGTGGACCAGTTGGCGTTCGAGTTCCTTCTCTTCGGTCACATCGCGATAATGCAGAACCACTTCCCCTTCCGCCTGGGCACTGAATGGATAGGCGTTCACGAGATGTTGTCTGCCGCTTTTGGCAAACGGGTCGAGTGTGAATGAGTGAGCTGATCGTTCTTCCAGAGTCACCTGCAAGGGGCACCCCCGGCACGGCACCGATCGGCCGGCCAAACTTTCAAAACACCTTTTGCCGACAAGGGTGCGAACATCTATTTTGGCGGCATTCGCCGCGGCCAGATTGGCCCGCTTGATGGTATAATCGCGTGAAACAATCATCACCGGGTCGGTGATGGCGTCGAAGGTCGACTCCCACATATACTTCCCGCGGGAAATCGTCTCCACCAGAGATTCCAATTCTCTGATTTTCTCAGTCGGATCCATCTCCTCCCCCTCTTTGTGAATCCGTTTCTTTATGATGGAAAATTCATGAACAAAGATGGGTCAAATTGTACAGAGGGTGTCAAAAAAAGTCACGTTCTATTTGACGCTGTCAAAAAATTTGTAACTCAGCTGAATTTCAGGAAAATTTGTGAGAAAGGGAAAAGCAGACGGCCAAGAAAGGTTTAGACGCGAGGCCCCCGACGAGACCCGACTGAGGCGTACTTACAGAAGCTCGCCTAATATAGTAATAGTCAGCTTCAGTACTGACGCCACCCAGAGCCTTGCGGAGCATTACTGAATTATGCGAGCGTCAGTAAATGTACGCCGCAAGGAGCGGTCGAGGAGGAGAAACGACGCAGATAAACTTTTATTGGCCGTCTGGATTAATCGAGGAAGATTTCTTCAATAGCCTCTTCAATCTCCTCTTCATCTTCTCCTTCCGCAAAAGCCAACTCCTTGGTAAGAAGGCTTTTTGCGGTGTCGAGCATTTTTCGCTCGCCAAACGAAAGTTCCTTTTCCTGCTTCAGAAGCGACAGGTCGCGGTAGACTTCGGCAATCTCGTATACCGAGCCGGTTTTGATCTTGTCCATGTATTCGCGATACCGGCGGTTCCAGGTTTGGTTGTCGATCACCACATCGCGCTCTTTAAGAATATCGTAGACCGCCTTCACCTCTTCTTCCGAGATGATTTCACGCAGGCCGACGGCGTTCACATTGCCGGTGGGCACCATGATTTTCATGCCGCTATCGAGAATTTGCAGGACATAAAATAACTGCTTTGACCCGGAAATCTCACGAGCCTCAATACTGGTGACTTCTCCAACACCGTGGGCGGGATAAACCGCCATGTCACCGACCTTGAAAGGCAGATCAATCGTTTTCGATCGAGACCTAGTCCCGTTAGTTATAGAGCGAACCGTTGGCATGGAATAAACCTCCTTAATTATTTAATAATATTAATAAGTTAAAGTAACGAAACATTCTGAAAAAGGGGCCCTGCTTGAACAGAGATGAGGCGTTATAACACAAAATTCGACAAACCGTCAACGAAAATAACGCCATGTGTCAAATTATTGGTCATATTGAATTATGCTGTCCATTTTTTGGACACCTTCTTCAATCTGATCTTTAAGTCCGCAAGACCCTTTTTAATAATTTTTCTTAAAAAAGAACGTTACCAGCTCTTGTGTGATGATGTTTTTTCCATCAAGAGCCGGCAAGGATTTCGTTCCTTCCAAAAAAGTTATCGGCAAGAAAAAGAAAAGGTTGCGTTGATAATGCGGAAAAAATTTTGGGTGATTAAACCAGATACTCCAAAAGAAGAGTAGCCAGCCCGAGGAAGGACAAAAAGCCGAAAATGTCGGTGCACATGGTCACCAAAACGGATGTGCCAATGGCCGGATCGAGTTTCAAGGCACGGAAAGAAAGGGGGACCAGTGCCCCCACCAATCCCCCCATTAAGAGATTAAGCATCATGGCCAAAAAAAGGACGGCCCCCAGAATGTAATTCCCTTTCCATAAAAATCCGACCAGCCCGATTAAAACACCACAGGTGGCGCCAAGGATAAGCCCGTTGGCCGCCTCCTTCAACACCGCCTTGTAAGCCTTGACAAAATTCAACTCTCCCAGCGCAATGGCGCGGGTAATGACCGTCAAACTTTGCGTCCCGCCGTTTCCCCCCATGCCGGCAACTATCGGCATAAAAACCGCCAGCGCCACGAATTTTTCGATGGAGTGTTGAAAAAAACCGACAACACTGGCGGCCATAGCGGCGGTAAAAAGATTCAGCACCATCCAGGGGAGCCGTTTTTTCACCTTGACGCCAATGGGGGTGGCGGCACGGTCCGCCTCGGAGAGGCCGGCCAGATTGTAGATATCCTCGGTCGCCTCTTCCTTCACAATATCGATCACATCGTCAACGGTAATGGCTCCCAACAGTTCGTGCGACTCGTTCACCACGGGCACAGCAAGGAGGTTGTACTGGGCCACCATCTGCGCCGCCTTTTCCTGATCATCGACGGCTAAAACGGCCTGCACTTCGGGATCCATAATTTCCCGGATTTTCGTATGCGGAGCCGCCAACACCAGATTCCGGAGCGAAAGGACGCCGTTGAGCTGTTTGGCCTCGTCCACCACATAAATATAGAAAACCCCCTTCACCTCGGGTTGCGAACGGAGGCTGGCCAGCGCCTCTTCCACCGTCATCTCCGCCCTGACGATAAGATAGTTGGAAGTCATCATGCTTCCCGCCGAATTTTTGGGATAGAGAAGAAGCTTGATGAGTTTTTCTTTCTGCCATTCGGGCAAAAAATCCAAAAGGTGCCTTGAACGCGCCTCGGGAAGATGTTCGAAGAAAAACAGGGCTTCCGACGGATCGAGCCGTGAGAGGATGCCGGCCATCTTTTTGTCTTCAATCTGTTCGAGAATGTCGGGAAGGAGAAATTCGGGAAGTTCGCGCAGGGTGGCCCCTGCTTTGGCGATGAGACAAAGAGAATTGATCAGCCTCTGCAATTCTCCCGGGCTTAATTCCGAAAAGAGAAGCGAAATGTCGGATGGATGGATTTTCTCAATGGCATGGGCGATTTTTTCCTCCGTGCCCGATTGCAAAAGCTTTCGGAGCATCCTGATTTGCAAATTTGAAATCGGCATATTCTCGTTTTATCGCGATTGGCAGACTTTACGCAATTTGAAAGTTAAATAACAGGCAAAGAGAGTCCTTTTGGACTGCGCAATTTTTGTTCCCGCCGGTCCCATTGGCCTTCGAGACAAGTCAACTCGGGGCGGCTTGCGACAATTGCGAAGACAAAGGGACTCTCTTTGCCTGCGAGCTGTTGTGGGAATGCCGATTTGCCTCCCGCCGATCGCCGTGTTATCCTGTCATGAATGCCCCCCAAAAAGAGAAACAACAAACACAAAAAAAGGCCGTTGACCGACGAGGAATTTGTCGCCAAAGAAACCTGGCGCGTCTTCCGGATCATGGCGGAATTCGTCGATTCGTTCGAGGCGTTGAAAGGAATCGGTCCGGCGGTCTGCCTGTGGGGTTCGGCCCGGGCCCAGCCCGGCTCGCTTCACTACCGCATGACCTTTGAAGCCGCCAAGGCGATTTCAAAGGCCGGTTTTTCGATCATTACCGGCGGCGGACCGGGCTTGATGGAGGCGGCCAACCACGGCGCCCGGCAGGGTTCCGGGAAATCGGTGGGTTTAAACATCGATATCCCCATGGAACAGAAAATCAACCCGTTTGTGGATATCGGGCTCAAGTTCAACTATTTTTTCGTCCGGAAGGTGATGTTTGTCAAACACTCGTCGGCCTTTGTCATCATGCCCGGCGGTTTTGGAACCATGGACGAACTCTTCGAGGCCTTAACCCTCATTCAGACCGAAAAATCCCCCTATTTTCCGGTTATCCTCATGGGAAAGGAATATTGGCAGGGATTGATTCGGTGGCTTGAAGACAAGGCCGTCGCCGCGGGATATCTGGACAAGAAGGACTTGAATCTTTTCACCATCACCGACAGCCCAGCCGAAGTGGTGAAGATCATCAAAAAATCGTACCATCATTCACTCCGTTCACTGCGGAAGGGGTGAGATTCGAACTCACGAGACC
>JACQOY010000178.1 GCA_016207765.1 Deltaproteobacteria bacterium
ATATTAGATAATTGATCATTAATGAAGGAAAGGAACGAAGGATATGCCAGCCACAGGGACCATCAAGAATAATGTGCGTAAAATTCGCGAAGAGCTTTTGATGAGCAAGGCCGAACTGGGACGAAAAGCGGGACTTTCGGCGTTGACAATCGATCGGGTGGAATCGGGTATGGACTGCCGAATGGACACGAAGCGAAAGATCATTCTCGCGCTTGGGCTTAAACTGTCGGACAAAGACAAGGTGTTTCCGGAGAGTTCGTGAAGCGTGAGGCGTGAAGCGTGAAGAGCCGGGCCCACAACATTTGTGGGCTTTTTTGTTTGATCGTCCGGTCGCACTATCGTACTGTCGAACTATCGAACCAATGAGTTTACGTTATTTAACAGCAGGCGAATCACACGGGCCGGGCCTGACCGCCATCCTCGAGGGTCTGCCATCGGGCCTTTCCGTCACCGTCGATCTGATCAATGAACAACTCGCGCGCCGTCAGATGGGGTACGGCAGGGGGGGGCGGATGAAAATCGAGACCGACAAGGTCGAGATTACCGCCGGGGTCCGGCACGGCATGACCCTCGGTTCGCCGATTGCATTGTGGGTGGCCAATCGTGATTGGAAAAACTGGGCGGAAGAGATGAGTGTTGCGCCCGGCGATTTTAATCTCAAAAGACAGGTGACCTCCCCGCGCCCGGGGCATGCCGATCTTGCCGGAGGCCTCAAGTACGATCACCGCGATTTGAGAAACATTCTTGAGCGGGCCTCCGCCCGGGAAACCACCGTGCGGGTGGCCGTTGGGGCGATCTGCCGGCGTCTCATGACCGAATTCGGCGTGAAAATTGCCGGCCACGTCACCACTATTGGCGGAGTTGACACCACACTTTCCGAACTTCCGCCTCCGGATGAAATCGCCAAGAGGTCGGAGGCCGATCCGGTCCGTTGCATCGACCCCGAAGCGTCAAAACGGATGATCGCCAAGATTGATGAAGTGAAGAAAAAGGGGGATACCGTGGGGGGAATCTTCGAGGTGATTATTTCCAATCTTCCCCCCGGGCTTGGGAGCCATGTCCAGTGGGACTCAAAACTCGACGGCCGTTTGGCGCAGGCGATTTTGAGCATTCAGGCGATCAAAGGGGTGGAGTTTGGCGCCGGATTCGGCGAGGGCCGAAGGCCCGGTTCGGAGGCGCATGACGAGATATTCTACGACGATCAAAATCGCCGCTTTTACCGGAAAACAAACCGGGCCGGCGGATTGGAGGGGGGGATGACCAACGGCGAACCGATTATCATTCGCGCCGTGATGAAGCCGATTTCCACCCTCTACCGGCCGCTTCATTCCGTCGATATTGAAACCAAAAAGGAACTCTCGGCGTCGGTTGAGCGCTCCGATACCTGCGCCGTTCCCGCCGCCAGCGTGATTGCCGAAAACGTGGCCGCCTTCGAGATCGCCCGCGCCTTTCTGGAAAAATTCGGGGGGGATTCCCTGCGCGAAGTCCGCCGGAATTATGAGGGATATTTGGAGCAGGTAAGGAATTATTAGAGACCCGTGACCAGTGACCTGTGACCAGTGACCTGAAGCTTTTGGTCCCTGGTCCCTAGTCCCTTGTCACTGGTCGTCCGTTGTTGCAGAAAAATATTTATCTCACCGGTTTTATGGGAACGGGGAAGAGCACGGTCGGGGGGTTGTTGTCGGTTCGTCTGGGAATTCCCTTTGTCGATACCGATGTACAGATCGAGCTCACGATGGGTCTGCCCATCGACAAAATTTTTGCCAAAAAGGGGGGAGAGGACCTTTTTCGAGAAAATGAGCGGGAGGTTTTGAACCGTCTTCGTTTCCGGGCGCCGCTGGTTGTCGCCTGCGGCGGCGGGATGATCTTGAGCATTCTGAATCGCGAGGTTTTACGGGAGGGGATTTGGATCAATCTGAAGGCCTCCCCCGCCACGATCATGGACCGGATCGGCTTAAACCAAAGCCACCCAGTGGCAAGCCACTTGGTGGCAAGCCGTCCGCTCTTGGGCAAGAAGGTGAAAAGGGAGGAAGTGGAAAATCTGCTTTTGAAACGGCAACCCTATTACGAGTTGGCACCCCATCAGGTTGGTACCGATGGCTTGAGCCCGGAAGGGGTTCTGACGCCGGTTCTCAAAATTGTGCTCACTCAAATCCTGCGAGTCGGCGTATGAAAACCATTCGTGTTTCCTTGGGCCCCCGAAGTTATCCCATCACCATTGGAAAAGGGGCGATCCGCAGTCTGCCCGGTGGCTTGAAGAAGTTTTTTCCCTCTGATCGTTATGTCATTCTTACCAATCGGACGATTGCCCGCCTTTATCGCCCCCGGATCCGGCGAATTTTGAAAACGACGAAACCGCTCGGCTGGATTGTCATCCCGGACGGGGAGCGTCATAAAAATCCCAAAACCGTCGCCGGAATTTATGAACGTTTGGTTCAACTTAAGGCCGACCGCAAGACGGGACTTGTGGCTCTGGGGGGAGGAGTGGTCGGCGATATCGGCGGTTTTGTCGCCGCCACCTGGCTTCGGGGCATTCCGTATATCCAGGTTCCAACTACCCTTTTGGCGCAGGTCGATTCCAGCGTCGGCGGAAAAACCGGAGTCGATCTCAGCTCCGGCAAAAATCTGGTCGGGGCCTTCCATCAACCCGTCTGGGTTTTGATCGACACCAATTTTTTGCGCACAGTCCCACGGCGCGAATTTTTGTGCGGCTTGAGCGAGGTGGTGAAATACGGCATCATCCGTGATGAATCATTCTTTCGGTTTCTGGAAAAAAATATTGGAAAGATCTTGAACCTCGATCATAATGCGCTGATACATATCATCGGCCGGTCGCTTAAAATCAAGGCCGACATTGTTTCGAGGGATGAAAGAGAAAGCGGTTTGCGGTCGCTTCTCAATTTCGGCCATACACTGGGGCATGCCATCGAAACCCTTTCCGGTTATCGCAGGATTCATCACGGCGAAGCGGTAAGCCGGGGAATGGTTTATTCAGCCGTTGTTTCCTATGAGCGGGGGCTTTGCCCGATGGGCGTGGTTGACCGTATCTACAACCTCTTGCGGAAAATCGGTCTGCCGGTCAGGTGGCCCGATTATTCGAAGAAGGCGTATGCGCGGGTGATGGCGGCCGACAAAAAGGCGGTGGGGGAAAAAATACGGTATATCGGCATCAGGGGAATCGGCCGATCGGTGGTGTTGCCGCTGACGGTGGAGGAGATTACAAGGTATTTATGAAAAAAAAGAAGCTCAAAATACTTATTCTCCATGGCCCCAACCTGAATCTCTTGGGGGGGCGCGAAACAGGCATTTACGGAAAAACGACCCTCAAGGAGATTGATGCCCTCCTTAAAAAAAAGGGAAAGGAGATTGGGGCTGAAGTGAGTTCGTTCCAGTCGAATTCGGAAGGGGCCCTTGTCGAAAAAATCCAGAAGGCCGCCAAAAAGTTCGACGGAATTGTCATCAATCCGGCGGCCTACACGCATACGAGCGTCGCGCTCCGCGATGCGATCGGCGCCGTTTCCATTCCGGTGGTGGAGGTTCATTTGTCCAACATCTACCAGCGTGAGGATTTTCGCCATCACTCGTTTGTCGCCCCGGTGGCCCGCGGACAGATTTGCGGCTTCGGCATTAATAGCTATTTGCTGGGGCTTACAGCGGTGGTAGAATTGGCAATGGCTTAGGTGGTTCAATAGCAAACAAAGAGAATCCTTTTGGCGAAGTAATTTTCGTTCCCGCCGGTTCCGTCCGCCGGCGAGACAAACCACCTCTTAAGCGGCTTACGAAAATTGCGAAGACAAAAGAACTCTCTTTGTTTGCAAGGTAAATGATTGACCTTAGCGCACAAACCAAAAAAATCAGGGAAGTCGTTTCGAAGCTTTTCCAGAAAAATCGGTACGAGCGGGTGCTGGACGATTTGAAGGATCTGGCCGTTCAGCGGCCGGACGACATGCGCATCCGCATCCGGATGGCGGAAACCTGGTTTCGCGCCAAAGACGTCCTCAAGGCCATCCAAATCTACCAGGAAATCGCCGAACGCTACGAGGAGGACAATTTTGTCCTCAAGGCGGTGGCTGTCTACAAGAATATCCTCAAGCTCAGTCCCCTTCTGGTTGAAATCAACGCCAAACTGGCTGATTTGTACCAAAAACTGGGGATGCTTCCGGACGCAGTGAATCAATACCGCATCATGATTGAAACCTATACAACCATGGGGGACAAGGAAAAGGTTATCGGCACATCAAAAAAACTGGTGGAGGTGGACCCGACCCCCGCCAATCGCCGGAAGCTGGGGGAGATCTATCAGACCCACGGCATGGTGAAGGAGGCGATGGAACAGTATGAAATTCTTGCGCGGGAATACCGTCTGAACAAGCAATACGATGAACTCTTAAGGGTCAGCGAGTTGGTCCTTCCCCACAAACCGGACAATCAGGCTCTCATCAAGGATATCTGCATCCTCTATCTGCGGCGTCAGGAACCGGACCATGCCATCCGCACCATGGAGCGATACAAGGTGGACGGTGAACCGGCCTTTGCCGATTTATACGACAAGGCGAAGCAGATGAGGGAGATTTTGAGGAAACAGGGGACGAGGCCTTAAGTTCCCTCTTGCCAGCTTGCGAGATACCGTTCCTGCTCAGGGGTTAAGACATCGAGTTTGACCTTCATCGACTGAAGTTTCAGTTTTGAGATGTTTTTGTCGATATCAGTGGGAACGACGTAGACCTTCTTTTCGAGGTTTTTGTGGTTCTTGGCCACCCATTCGGCGGCCAACGCCTGGTTGGCAAAGCTCATGTCCATGACTGAAGAGGGGTGCCCCTCGGCCGCCGCCAGGTTCACCAGACGCCCATCCGCCAGGACGTTCACGCGGCGGTTTCCCGTCAATTTGTATTCCATGACAAATTCGCGGATCTCGCGCTTGCCGACGGCGATTTTTTCCAGCGCATCGAGATCGATCTCGACGTTGAAGTGGCCTGAATTGCAGACAATCGCGCCGTCTTTCATGATTTCGAAGTGTTCCTTCCGGATGACATGCTTGTTTCCGGTAACGGTGCAGAAGAAATCGCCGATTGCCGCCGCCTCACTCATCGGCAAAACGCGAAAACCGTCCATCACCGCCTCAAGCCCTTTTAGTGGATCGATCTCGGTGACAATCACGTTGGCCCCCATGCCGTGCGCGCGGGAGGCAAGCCCCCGGCCGCACCAGCCGTAACCGGCCACCACAAAGTTGGTGCCGGCCAAAAGCCGGTTCGTCGCCCGGACGATGCCGTCGATCGTGGACTGACCGGTGCCGTAGCGGTTGTCGAAGAAATGCTTGGTCTCGGCGTCGTTGACCGCCACCACCGGAAATTTGAGGACCTTGTCATTGGCCATGCTCTTTAAGCGGATAACACCGGTGGTTGTCTCCTCCGTTCCGGCCCACACATTCGGGATCAGTTCGGTCCGCTTGGAATGAAGCGTCGAAACGAGATCCGCCCCGTCGTCCATGGTGATGTTCGGCTGAAGATCGAGGGCCGAGTTGATATGTTTGTAATAGGTGTCGTTGTCCTCGCCGCAGATGGCGAAAGTGGGAATGTCGTAGTCATGGACCAGGGAAGCGGCCACGTCATCCTGCGTGGAAAGCGGGTTTGACGCGCAAAGGGCAACGTCGGCCCCGCCGTCTTTCAGGGTCCGCATGAGCGAGGCGGTTTCGGTGGTTACATGCAGGCAGGCGGCGATGGTCACGCCGTGCAGAGGTTTTTCCTTGAGAAACCTCTCACGAATCAGGTTTAAAACAGGCATGTTCTGATTGGCCCATTCGATGCGCAGTTTACCCTTGGCGGCCAGGGACGAATCTTTGATGTCGGCGTTCATTATTTTTTCTCCTCTTTGTTATTTGATCAGGCTTTTAAGTTGTTCCACCTTGCCGGTCTTCTCCCAGGCAAATTCTGGTTCCAAACGGCCGAAGTGGCCATAGTTCGATGTCTTGCGATAAATCGGCCGTCGCAGATCGAGTTCACGGATGATATTGGCCGGCTTGAAACTGAAAATTTCGCGTGCCGCCAATTCGATCTTTTCGTGCGCCACCTTGCCGGTGCCGAATGTGTTGACCATGAGGGAAACCGGTTCGGGATAGCCGATAGCATACGCTACCTGCAGTTCGCACCGTTCCGCGAGCCCCGCCGCCACGATGGTTTTGGCCACATGGCGGGCCATGTAGCAGGCCGAACGGTCGACCTTGGTCGGGTCTTTTCCCGAAAAGGCGCCGCCGCCGTGCCGCCCCATCCCGCCATAGGTATCGACGATGATTTTCCGCCCTGTCAGCCCGCAATCGCCGTGCGGTCCACCGACGATGAACCGGCCGGTCGGGTTGACGAAATATCGGGTGTTTGATTTCAACAACGTTTTGGGAAGGGATTTTTTGATGACCTCTTCGACAACGGCTTCTTTGATGGTTTCATGCGAAACATCCGGGGTATGCTGGGTGGAGATAACCACTGTGTCGATCCGCACCGGCTTGTCGTTTTGATATTCGATGGTTACCTGGGATTTGCCGTCCGGACGCAGGAATTTCAGCACCCCCTTTTTGCGGGCCTCCGACAACCGATGGGTCAGCCGATGGGCAAAGGCAATCGGCATCGGCATCAATTCCGCGGTTTCGTTGCAGGCATAACCGAACATGAGCCCCTGATCGCCCGCTCCCTGCTCTTTGAAAAGACCCTCTCCCTCGGTTACTCCCTGGGAGATGTCGGGGGATTGTTCGTCGAGGCGCACCATGACTTCGCAGGTTCCGGCATCGAACCCGATCTCCGGATCGGTATAGCCGATATCACGGACCACGTCGCGCACCGTTTTTTCAGCGTCGAATTTTGATTTGGTGGTGATTTCTCCGGCCACAACAACGAGCCCGGTGGTGGCCAGGGTTTCGCAGGCGACCCGCGAAGCCGAATCCTGACTGAGGCAGGCATCGAGAATCCCGTCCGAGATCTGGTCGCAGACCTTATCCGGATGTCCCTCGGTTACCGATTCGGAAGTAAAGAGATAATTGTTGGTCATCGGTTTATTCCTTTCTTTTTGGAAGGTTCTCCCTCTATATGGTTTTTTTTTGGGTGTCAAATTCAAAACCCCTGGTTGCTTAACAATGGAACCTACTGAAAGTATTCAGGAAACAGGTCATGCATCTTGTTTTCCAGGATTCTTTCGTTCTCTTTGTACGAATCGGAGGCCAAAACATCGCTTAAAAGCTTTTGCGTGTCGGTCAAACGGGTCATCCGGAGTATCTTCTTGAGTTTCGGTATCGAAGCGGGATTCATGCTCAACCGGTTAAAACCCATGGCGATGAGAACCAAAAGGTACAAAGGCTCCCCCGCCATTTCGCCGCAGATGGTTACCTCTTTGCCGAACCTTTCGGCCGTATCCATGATTTGTTTCAAGGTCCGAATCACCGAAGGGTGGAGAGGATTGTAGAGGTAAGATACCAGTTCGTTGGTCCGATCAACCGCCAAAAGGTATTGGATGAGATCGTTGGTCCCCACGGAGAAAAAGTCGGCCTCTTGCGCCAGGAGATCGATCTCGATGGCCGCCGCAGGGGTTTCAATCATCACTCCCAGGGGGACATGGTCGGGGACCCTGACTTTTTCCCTCTTCAACCCGGCGATGACCTCGCGAAAAATTTTTTTGATCTTCCTGAATTCATCAAGGCTTGAAATCATCGGCAGGCAGATTTTGAGGTTTCCTTCAGTGGCCGCGCGGAGGAGGGCGCGTAACTGGCGGACAAAAATATCCCGTTCGCGCAGGCAAAGCCGTACCGCCCTCAAACCCATGGCCGGGTTGATCTGATCGGCGTAGTCGTTGTGCGCCGAAATTTTGTCGGCGCCCAGGTCGATGGTGCGGATGGTCACCTCGAGGGGTTTTAATTTTTTGAGCACCGTTTTGTAGATTTCTTCCTGCTCCTCCTCCGTGGGGGGGGAGGGACGGTCGAGAAAAAGGAACTCCGTGCGGTAGAGACCGACCCCTTCGGCGCCGTAGGCCTTGATAAATTCCATTTCATCGGGAAGTTCCATGTTGGCCAGTATCTTGATGTTCGACCCGTCGATTGTTTTCGATTCGAACCGGGCCTCTTTTTTCATCTTAAGGTCGAGCTCAATCTGCGTTTTCCGGGTTTTCTGGAATTTTTCCAGTTCGCTGGCCCGTGGGTTGATGATGATTTCCCCCGTTTCGCCGTTGACAATCATCATATTACCTTCCCCGACCCGGTCGAAAACGGCGTCAATGCCGACGATCGAAGGAATTTTCAGCGAACGGGCCACAATGGCGGTATGGGAATTAAGACCCCCGCGTTCGGTCACAAAACCGGCGATTTTGGTGCGGATCAGCTGGATGGTTTCCGCCGGCGAAAGGTCGTAGGCCACAACCACCGATCCCGGTTCCACTTTCTTGGACAACCCCTGGTCCTGTCCCGCCAGGTTTCGCTGGATGGCATTTTCGATATAATCGATGTCATATTTGCGTTCGCGCAGATAGGTCTGGCTTATTTTTGAGAAGGCCTGTTTGATTTCCGCAATTGTTTTGTTCAATGCCCATTCGGCATTGATGTGTTCTTTTTCGATTGCGGAAACGGCGTTGCGCACGAGCAGTTCATCCTGGAGCAAAAGGATGTGCGAGTCGATGATGGAAATGGGATCACGGCTGTCGATCCGGCAGAGCTTTGTCTTGATTTCATCCATCTGGTTTTTGCATTGTGAGAGGGCTTTTCGGAAACGCTGGACCTCGTTTTTGGTCTCACTGTCGTTGATCCAGTATTTGGGAAAAGAAACCGATCGGGCGCCATAGAGGACCGCTTTCCCGATGGCAATACCCCGCCCCACCGGATCCCCCTTGAAGACCCGCCTTTGTCCGCCGCCGCCGGATTTCGGAGAAGCAAGGGCCCGCGTTGTTTTTGCAGTTCTATTTTTCATTAAACCCCCTGGCGATCAGGGTGGATAGTTTTTCCAGGGCCTCGGAGGCGTCGGGTCCCTGCGCTTCGATGATAATGCGGCTCCCGCACGGGGCGGCCAGCATCAAAAGACCCATGATGCTTTTGCCGTTGATCCGGTTTTTCCCTTTCGTGACGAAAATTTCGGCCCGAAACCGGTTGGCCGTTTTGACAAACAGGGCGGCCGCCCGCGCATGCAAGCCCAATTTGTTGACGATTTTGAGTGTTTTGGAAGCGGTCATTTTATTTGTTTAACAGCAAATGGAACGTTTTGTACCGAGATGATTGATGTGTGTGCGGCCATATTGTTCGATGAAGGGGGCCAGTTGCTTAAGCGACATTATCTTGTTCACCGAACCGAGCTTGACCAGCATGGCCAGGTTGAAACCGGTGATGAGCTCGACGGTGCCCTTCTTCAAAAAACGCCGGCAGACGTTGCACTGGGTCGATCCGAACATATCGTACAGAAGAAGGACGCCCCCTTTTGCCTTCACCTTGTCAATGGCCCTTTTCAAGGCAGTGGCCATGCGGGTATCGGAAGTGCCCGGTTTAAGGACAACCGTTGTAAACCCTTGCAAGCGACCCAGGAGACGGCGTGCCGTCTTCATCATCTCGCAACCTTCCCTGTTTTCGGATACGAGTACAATTCCAACCATAGGTGATTTGTAATCCCTAATATTGCAGGGCGTCAAGCAGGACCTGTTTCATGACCGCTATGGGCGCCGGACGCCCGGTCCACATTTCAAACGACAGGGCCCCCTGATACAAAAGCATCCCCCATCCCGGATGGGTTTTCAGTTTCAGCCTCCTTGCCCGACGGAGGAGGGGGGTTTCCAGGGGGTTGTAGACAATGTCCGACACGATTGTTTTTTTGGACAACTTGTGGAGCGGCAACGGCCAGAGTTTGATCCCTTTCATCCCCATGGAAGTGGCATTGATCAGGAGATCGGCCAGCGCCCAGTAGGAGATATCGATGTCGTCCAGGGAAGAAGCTGAAAAGACGGTCTGGCTGAATTTTTTGCCGAGTTCGGAGGCCAGATCGTGCGCCTTTTTCGGAGTCCGGTTGATGAGAAGGACTTCCCGGGTTCCGCTTAACCCAAGCGCCACGGCAATGGCCCGCGCGGCCCCTCCCGCCCCCAAAAGGATGACATGCTTTTTTTCGACATCATAGCGCGCCTCCTCTCTGAGTGACGTGATAAAACCGGCTCCATCGGTATTCCGGCCGATCAATTTTTTCCCCTTCATGATCACCGTGTTCACCGCGCCGATCAATCGGGCCTCCCGTGAGAGGGAATCCATGAAGGGGATGACCGCCTGCTTGTGGGGGATCGTGACATTCAGGCCGACGATCTTCCGGCGGTTGAGCGAGGAAAAAAAATCGGGAAGCTCCTCGTTTTTTACCGGAAAGGGCATGTAGAGGTAGGGAAGCTTGTAGTGCCCCAGCGCGGCGTTGTGCATGAGCGGGGACAGAGAATGGGAGACCGGGTCGCCGATGATGCCGAGGATTTTGAGTTTTTGTTTCATCTCACAAATTCCAAGGTTTTTCCCTTCGCCATATTCTCTTTGCCGCAGAAATATCCTTTCGAATCTGCCGGACCAGTTCTTTCGGACTTCGGAATTTTTTTTCGCTCCGGATCCGGTCGATAAAATAAAGCCGGATTTGTCTGCCGACCAGCCTTTTTTTCAAGCCTAAAATGTGCGTCTCAATGGAGAGGGTTCTGTTGCCGAAGGTTGGATTGAATCCGATATTGGTGACACTCTTCAATTTTTTTTTGCCAATCTCCGTTTGCGTGGCATAAACCCCCTCGCGGGGGATCAGTTCGTTCTCACTTTTAAGATTTGCGGTGGGAATGCCCAACCCCCTCTGTTTCCCCCTGATAATCCGGCCTTCGATGAAATAGGGGCGGGCAAGTCCGCGGGTGGCCTCGGCGATGCGCCCTTCCCGCACATACCGCCGGATCAGGGATGAACTGACCAGCGTTCCTTTCTGGAGCACCGGCTCCACGATTTTGACGTCGATCCGGTTCTGGAAACAGAGCCTTTCCAGTGTTTCGATATTCCCCTGCCGTCTGAGCCCGAAGGTGAAATCGTAGCCCACGATGACAAAACAGGGGTTTAACCGGTCGACCAGAATTTTTTGGAAGAAATCCTCCGCCGAAAGACGGGAAAAAGAGGGGGTGAATTTTTCCAGAATCGTCGCAGACACGCCGCAGAGGCCCAACAGCCCGATTTTTTGCCTGCGCGTGTTGATTAACGGGGGGGCGACGTTCGGGGCCAGAACACGGACCGGATGGGGATCAAACGTGTAGACAACGGCGGGGACATCCCTTTTTTCGGCCTCCCGTGCCAGGAGACCCAGGATAAAACGGTGCCCTTGGTGGATCCCGTCGTAGTTGCCGATGGCAAGCGCCGTCCCCTTTTTACAGAAGGCCCTGGCGGCGCGCGACGAGGTAAATACCTTCATGGTTGCCGGACTTTAATGGAAGGGAACCCCTTTGACAAGGGTTGGATGTAGCATTTACTAACAGGGCCGCAATTTGGTAGACAGCCCGAGAGGGCTAACACACGGCCCTGTAGTACTACAAGTCCGGCACGTGTAGTCCAAACTGCGGACTTGTAAGTATAAAGACGAACGGGTCCTGCCGCGAATATGGCTCAGTCTAATTTATACAACATTGTCCTCGATTGTCTCGACAGGCATGCGGGCCAAGGATCAAAAACGGCGTTTTTGTCCGTCAGTGACGCGCTGAAAGTCGAGTCCTTCACCTTTCAGCGATTGGCGGAACAGACACATCGGTTTGCCAACGGCTTGACGGATCGGGGGTTCAAACCGGGAGACAGCCTGATTATCTCTCTTCCCAATGGCCCGGAGTTTCCCACCGCCTTTTTGGGGGCGGTTCGCGCCGGAGTTATCCCGATTCCGGCTTCTCCCCTCTTGACCCCGGATGAACTTGATTTTCTCTTCAAAGACAGCGGGGCAAAAGAGATTGTCACGCGGGAGAATTTCAAAAGGTTTGTCAGGGGCCGAACATCCGAATTTTCCTTAAAGCCCACATCGGTCTTCGATCCCGCCTTTTGGCTCTATACCAGCGGCACGGAGGGTCGGCCAAAGGCGGTGATGCATGCGCATTCAAGCATTCGCGCCCATGATGAACGGGTCCGGTTGTGGCAGAATCTCAAATCCGGCGATGTGGTGTTCAATACCAGTTTGCTCAACTGGAGCTATGCGCTCACATGCGGCATGCTCGATGTGTGGCGCCACGGGGTGGCAACGGTTGTCTATTCAGGGGAATTGAAGCCGGAGAAGATTTTGGAAGTCATCGGAAAATGCGGCGTGACGGTGTTCATGTCGGTGCCGGGGATTTATCGGCGGTTGACGGAATATTTGGATGTAGGGGTGAACCTACAGGGTGTCCGCGTCTGCCTCTCGGCCGGCGAAAAACTGCCGGAAGAAGTCCGGCGTGATTTTAAAAAAGCGACCGGTCGTGAAATTTACGAAGGGCTCGGAATGACGGAACATAGCGTCTATCTGGTCCAGCGATACGGTGAGCCGGTTGTGCCCGGTTCATGCGGCAAACCTCTGCCGGGAAGTCGAGTGGCGATTCTTCGCGAGGATTTGACCGAATGCGATCCAAACGAAACCGGTATTCTCGCATCGCATCGATCGTGTCCCGGCTTGATGCTGGGATATTTTCGGGAAGAGTTAAAGGGAGAATGGTTTCTCTCAGGCGATCTGGCTTATCGTGACGAAGCCGGCAATTTCTTTTTCGTGGGCCGTCGCGACGATGTCATTACCGCCGGGGGTTACCGGATATCGCCGATGGAGGTTGAGACAGTCCTGAATAAGCATCCGGAAGTGTCGGAATCGGCTGTGGTTGGAAGGGAAGTTGAACCGGGTAAAACAATTGTGGTCGCGTATGTTGTCTTAAGGGGCGCGGTCCCTGTCCCCGAAATCATCGCTTTTGCCTCCCAACACCTTGCCAAATACAAAGTTCCGCGGGAGATCGTTTTTGTGGATCATCTGCCGAAAACCAATACGGGAAAAATCAGGCGCCGGGAGCTCTCTTCCCCCCATCGGCAACCGTCTTGACCGCTTTCCCCTGCTTTGGTAGAGCTGAACCTTGTCATGATCATGGATTCTCAAGAGTTTAATGTCCGTCTGCAATATACCGGAACGGCGGCTCCCTCTTTTTTCCCGGTCCCCCCCGACTTTGCGCTTCCGGAAACATTCGATGTTTCCTCTCCGGAGTCGGCTGTTCCCTCCCGCTATCAGCCGCCGCCCAATCCCCCCAAAAACTGGGATGTCCGCAAAAGCAACGTCAACCCCGACCATGGCTTCGGTGTTTCTTTGGAGCCGCGGGAGTTTCTTTATGGTTTTCCCGAGGGGGTTCATGTCAGCGATGTGTACGAAAAAGACGGCAAGGTCGTCATGGCCGGGAGCGGAATCGTCAGCGGCAAGTCGCTCGTTAAACCGGTCTCTTTCGATTACCACTACTTGCAACGGACCGAATTGCCGGTCCATGGAGGGGAGAGTTTTGTCCGTCTCCCGGCCGCCGAGTTCAAAATAGGATTGCAATTCGATGTCGTGAAAGCGGATGTTTTTCATTATGAGTTGGCCGTGGACAAGGAGGAATTTATCAACGGCCTGAGTGAAGCGGCGGCGGCAAACGGAGAAGAGCTTTCGGCGGATGCCGGGACCGATATTCCCCAGTGGGACGGAGGGACCGATCCGGAGGAGATGGATGAATATTTGAACGAGTATCAGACATGGGTCAACGATTATCTCGGGGAAAAATTCGATGGTCTGCTGGCCCTCCTGCTTGCCCTGTTTGCGGAAGAGATCGAGGGGATGGCGCCGGGGGATTATGTCGAACTGGAAAAGAAAGAAGAGGAGGTGTTTCTTTACAAGTTTGATCTGCCCCTTTCCGCCTCAATCGGCACATGGGACTATGCCGATGGGGGGGAGTTTTTCCGGGGGCGGGTGGGTTTTCTTGAGGCGATTCGTCTTGGAGGGAGGGTTTCCGGAACTTTGGTTTTTGGCGACAACATCAAACTCAAGCCGTACGTCGGCTTTGGCCTTTTTCTGGACGTCTCGCTCTTGAGCCTCTATTACTGGGACCATAAATATCCGGGGAGTTACGACTTCGGCGTGCGGGTCAGCCAGGATATCTACACCGATTTTGGCGACAGCAACCTGGGTGCAAGCTCGCTCGGCACCTACCTTCGTCTGCGGTTTTAAGCGGCGGGGCCGCCAGCCAAAGGATCCGAATGGACCTTCAAACGGTTCGCAAACTTCTTCGCAAAATCCAAAGAAGTTGCAAAGTAAGAATCTAAGCCTTCCGCGCCTCGTCCAGGTTCTTTATTCCCTTCTTACCAGCATTCACCAAAATGGCCATGTTGCCGGCCGCGTGTTTGTTTTCGTTCATCAGTTGGTGGCACGCGCCTGTCTCTTTGAAATCAAACACCTCGCCCAAACAGGGATCGACCTTTCCGTCAATCACCAAGTCGTTTAACCCCCTGGCCTGATCGTCATTGGCAAAATGCGAGCCCTGAAAGCGCTTTTGACGCATCCAGTGGTAGCGGAGATCGATCGTGGCGTTGTAGCCACTGGTGCCGGCGCAGATGACAATCATGCCGCCGGTATCGCAAACAAAGGCCGAGGTGGGGACCGTGTCTTCCCCCGGATGCTCAAAAACGATCCGCGGGCTTTTCTTTTCACCCACTGCTTCCCACAGGGCCTTTCCAAAGGCGCGGGCGCCGGAGAGCCACTGGTTGTATTTTTCGGTATCCTTCCAATGCGGGAGCATTCCCCAGTGATTGAAAAGCTTCCGGTTGATCACCCCTTTGGCCCCCAGTTTTTTGCAGAAATCGACCTTGTCGTCCCCTCCGACAACGGCAACCGGAATGCCGCCCGCCGCCTTTACAATCTGGATGGCCATGGAACCGAGTCCGCCGGATGCCCCCCAGACTAAGACGACATCCCCCTCCCTGACCTTGTGTTCCGGCCAGCCGTGCAACATCCGATAGGCGGTTGCCCCGACCAGCATGTAAGCGGATGCGGCCTCCCAGGTGAGGTTTTTCGGTTTCGGCAGGCATTGATGCGCCTGAACCCGGGTAAATTGCGCAAAACTCCCCCAATTTGTTTCATAACCCCAGATGCGAAAACTGGGGGAGTACATGGGATCTTCCCCCGATTGGACCAACGGTTCGCTCTGGCTCCACATGCCGCAGTGGATCACCACTTCATCGCCGACCTTCACATTTTTTACGGCACTCCCGACTTTCCAAATCACGCCGGAGGCGTCACTTCCGCCGACGTGAAAGCCGGTGGTGTCGGGGAAAAAAGGATCTTTGGGGCGGGCCTTCGTGACGTCGATGGGAACGCCGAGCGCGGCCCAGACGTTGTTGTAATTAACACCCGCCGACATCACGTAGACAAGACATTCATCCGGGCGGATTTCCGGGATGTCCACCACTTCCTGTTGAAAGGCCCTGATGGGGGGGCCGAAGCGGTCCGGGCGGACCACTTGGGCAATCATTTTTTTCGGTACTTCGCCCAGGGGCGGAATTTCGCCCAATTCGTAAAACTCCTTGGTCATGGTTCCTCCTTGGTCAATGAAAAATCTTATCTCTTTTGTTGTCGTGCCTTCAGCGCGACTGTTGCCATTTCCCCGATCATTCGGTTCAATTCAAAATCCTTGGGTGTATAGACTTTTGCCACCCCCTGTTTCAAGAGAAACTTTTTGTCGGAATCGGGAATAATGCCCCCGACAATCACCGGGATCCGGCCCATTTTTTTCCCCTTCATCTGTTTCATCAGTTCGGGAATCAGCAAAAGGTGCGAACCGGACAAAATGCTCAAGCCGATGAGGTGCACCCCTTCCTGAAGAGCCGTTTCAACGATCTGCCCGGGGGTCAGTCTGATTCCCTGATAGACAACCTCCATTCCTGAGTTGCGAGCCCGGACGGCGATTTGTTCGGCCCCACTGCTGTGGCCGTCCAAGCCCGGTTTGCCGACGAGCAGACGCAGTTTTTCACCGGTCTTTTTTTCGAAGAGGGCTACTGCCTCACGGGCCTTTTGAATGCCTTCGGCATCGAAGGCGGTGCTGACGCCGGTGACTCCGGTCGGCGCCCGGTATTCGCCGAATACTTCACGCAGGGTATCGGCCCATTCGCCGGTGGTGACTCCCGCTTTGGCGGCGGCGATTGAAACCGGCATGATGTTCGAGCCGTTTTTGGCCGCCTCTTTTAAATTTTTGATGGCACGGGCCGCTTCGTTTTTATTCCGTTTACTTCGGAATACCTTGAGCGCCCTGATTTTGTCGGCGACCGCTTTTTCGTTGATTTTCATGATGCCGCCGTCACTCCCCGTAGCCATTGGGGAGGGGGCCGTCTCGGTGTAACAATTGATGCCGACCACCGAAACGGCGCTGTCTTCAATGGCTTTCACGCGCAGGGCGTTCGAGGTGACCAGTTGTTGTTTCATGTACGAAAGGGCGGCAATCGATCCCCCCATATCGAGAACTTTTTGGAGTTCTTTTTCCGCAGAGTCCGCCAACTCCCTTGTCTTTGCCTCGATGACCTTCGATCCCTCGAAGATATCGTCATATTCCAGGAGATCGGTTTCCAGGGCCAAAACCTGCTGAATTCTCAAACTCCATTGCTGATCCCAGGGGCGGGGGAGGCCCAAGGCCTCGTTCCAGCAGGGGAGCTGAATGGCGCGGGCGCGGGCGTTTTTGGAAAGGGTAACCCCCAGCATTTCAAGCACGATGCGCTGGATGTTGTTTTCGGGTTGTTTCTCGGTGAGCCCCAGCGAGTTGACCTGAACGCCGTAACGGAACCGGCGGTATTTGGGATTTTGTACGGCATACCTTTCCTTGAGAAGCTTGTCCCACAAAGACACAAAGGCCCGCATCTTGCAGACCTCTTCGATAAACCGGATGCTGGAATCCACGAAAAATGAAATACGTCCCACCGACTGTTCAAAATCGTTCTCGGCCACTTCCCCCGAATTTTTCACCGTATCGAGAATGCAAAACGCATTGGCCAGGCCAAAAGCCAGTTCCTGCACCGGCGTGGCCCCCACTTCCTGCAGGTGGTACGGGCAGACATTGATGGGGTTCCACTTCGGGACGTTTTTTACCGTATAGGTGATGATGTCTTTGGTCAGGCGGACGGAAGGCTCCGGCGGAAAAATGTGTGTTCCGCGGGAGAGGTATTCCTTCAGAATATCGTTTTGCGTCGTCCCCTGAAGCAATTTCGGATCAACCCCCTGCCGCTCAGCGGCCGCTATATATAATGACAAGAGCCAGGCCGCGGTGGCGTTGATGGTCATCGAGGTGTTCATCTTGTCGAGCGGAATTTCCTTGAAGAGGGTATCCATGTCCCCGATGTGCGAAATCGGCACGCCGACCTTTCCCACCTCGGCCATCGCCAAAGGATGGTCGGAGTCGTAGCCGGTCTGAGTCGGCAGGTCGAAGGCAACCGAGAGGCCGGTTTGGCCTTTCGACAGATTCATCCGATAAAGCTCATTGCTTGCCTTGGCGGTGGTGTGGCCGGAATAAGTCCGCATGAGCCATATGTCGTCGCGTGTTGTCCGCATATTCCTTATTCCCCTCCCCCCTGTAATAAATCTTCTTGTACCTTAACCTACCTCTCCCCTTTGGGGAGAGGTTAGGAGAGGGGGGGGAGGGTTAGAGAGGGGTCAAGGTAGAAGATTTTTTCTAAGGGGTCAAATTGGAAATGATTTTGTCACAGACCCAAAATCGGACGCCACCGTCCGAAAATCGGTCGGTTGGAGGCGGAAGAAAAAATTAATCTGCTGTAAGTTGCCGGAATTTCACGGTATGAAAATAAATTCAATCTGGCACGGTCTTTGCTATTTCCGGGGTCGAGACTTTTATGGGTCATGAAGCACAACAGGTTTTGCGGTCGGTTTTTGGGTTCAATTCCTTTCGAGGCGAGCAGGAAAAGATTGTCGATCATCTGATTCAGGGGGGCGATGCGCTTGTTTTAATGCCGACCGGTAGCGGCAAGTCGCTCTGCTATCAGATTCCCGCTCTAATTCGTCCCGGCACGGCCATTGTCGTCTCTCCCCTTATTGCCCTGATGCAAAATCAGGTCAGTGCCTTGAAGCAGATGGGGGTGAAGGCCGCCTTTCTGAATTCCACTCTTCATTATTCGGCCGTCCAGGAAGTGGAAAATGGCTTAAGAAGCGGAGCACTCGACCTCCTTTATGTAGCCCCGGAGCGCCTGATGATGCCGAATTTTTTAAGCCTGCTTTCACCGGCGTGGATTGCCCTTTTTGCCATTGATGAGGCCCATTGCGTCTCCCAATGGGGGCACGATTTTCGGCCGGAATATCTTCAATTGGCCGTTTTGCACGAACGTTTTCCCCAAATCCCGCGCATCGCGCTTACGGCGACCGCCGATGACACAACCCGGAAAGAAATCATCGAAAAATTAAACCTTCACGAGGCGAAAATTTTTTCCGCCAGTTTTGACCGCCCCAATATCCGCTATCAAATTGCCCTCAAGCAAAATACCAAAAAACAGCTCTTCGATTTCCTCGCGGCGGAGCATCCGGGGGATTCCGGTATTGTCTATTGTCTCTCCCGCAAAAAAACCGAAGCGGTGGCCGAATGGCTGTGTGGCCGGGGGCTCAAGGCGTTGCCTTATCATGCCGGCATGGATGCTCAAGTCAGGCACCGTAATCAGGACCGGTTCTTGAAGGAGGAAGAGATTATCATCGTGGCCACGGTGGCTTTCGGAATGGGGATCGACAAACCGAACGTCCGTTTTGTGGCGCACCTCGATCTCCCAAAAAGTATTGAGGCCTACTATCAGGAAACGGGCAGGGCGGGACGGGATGGTCTACCGGCAAATGCCTGGATGGCCTATGGGTTGGGGGATGTGGTGACGCTAAGACAGATGCTTGGGCAGTCGGATGCAGACGAGAAACACAAACGAATTGAATTACACAAACTCAATGCAATGCTTGGTTTTTGCGAAACGACCCAATGCCGTCGGCAGGTATTGCTCAAATATTTTGGGGAGCATCTTCCCCGGCCTTGCGGCAATTGCGACACCTGTCAGAACCGGATTGAAAGCTGGGACGGAACCATTGCCGCCCAAAAAGCCCTCTCGTGCGTCTATCGCACCGGACAAAAATTCGGCGCCGGTCATCTGGTGGATGTGTTGATGGGGAATGCCACCGAGAAGGTGCAAAATTTCCGCCACGATGGCTTAAGCACTTACGGGATCGGAAAGGAATTGACGGAGGGGGAGTGGCACTCGGTTTTTCGGCAGTTGACGGCCGGTGGCTATCTGGTGGTGGATATGGATGGTTATGGGGGTTTAAGGCTTGGCGCCGAAAGTAAACCGGTGTTGAAGGGGGAAAAAACCATTCAGTTCCGCCGCGATCCCAGGCCGGCCAAAAAGAAAAAAGAGTTAAGCCCCCCGCCGCATCGAACCGCCATGCGGCAAGCCGCCTATGATAATCCCGCCGACCACCAACTTTGGGAACGACTCCGGGCCTGCCGTCTGGAATTGGCCCAAAAACAGGGAGTGCCCCCTTATGTTGTTTTTCACGACAGCACGCTTAGGGAAATGGTGGCCGTGAAGCCGTCGAATATTGAGGATTTCCTCAATCTCCCCGGTGTGGGAGCCCGCAAGCAGGAGAGGTATGGAGAGATTTTTTTGGAGGTTATCCGCGGTCGGGAAAAAGCTTATGTCGTCCATCTTTAAAATCCATCCGTTCTCTTCGACAATTGACTTGGCCTCCCGACTGCTGGGCCATTACCTGGTCCATGAAACAGCGGAAGGAACGACGGTGGGGAGAATTGTGGAAACGGAAGCCTATCTTTCTGACGATCCCGCCTGTCATGCGTCGCGGGGGATGACGAAAAGAAACCGGGTCATGTTCGGCCCTCCCGGACATGCGTATGTCTATTTTGTTTATGGCATGTATTACTGCTTCAATGTGGTGACCGGACCTTCAGGCGTGGGGGAAGCGGTGCTGATAAGGGCGCTGGAACCGGTGAAAGGGGTCGATTTGATGTTTGAGCGCCGACCGAAAGCCGACAGGCCGGAAAACTTGTGCAATGGTCCTGCCAAACTTGTTTTGGCCATGGGAATTTCAAAAGAACACAACGGAATTTCACTCTGCGAAAGACCTCTTTGGCTCGAAAAAAACAGTTTTCAAAAAAAGGAAATTGTCACCACCACCCGCATCGGGATAACCGAAGGGGCTCATCTTCCTTATCGATTTTATCTCAAAAACAATCCGTTTGTATCGAGGCGGTGAATAATCAACCGGATTTTTTCTTGATCAACACCCGCCGCTCGATTTCGAAGATTTTTTCAGGGATTTTCTCTTTTCCCATTTTCTTCTTGTCGTTTTCCTTGACAAAAAGATCGGCGCCGAATTTCTGAATCGCCTGGTCGGGGCGGATGTTTTTGATGCCGATGAGCTGAAACGTTACGATGCCTGCATGATAACCGGCGGGACCGTCGGTTTTGGCCAACACCCTGGAAATCGCATAGATGGTGTCGCCGCTTACCGCCGGCTGGGTGTGGTAGCCTTCGGTATAGCCGAAGTCGGCGATGCCGTTTTCCGTCGTGTCGCGGCTCGCCAGCCCCCAAAGCCAGGCAAACACAAGCCCGCCGTACACGATCGGTTCGCCGCTCATGGCCCCGGTGCGGCCGGTTGAATACAAACGGTCGTAATGAAGCGGATGGGTGTTCATGACCCGGTAGGTCCAGGGAAAGTGCTCGTCCGTAATCGTCCGGCCGTTGGCATGGACGATGATGTCGCCGACGTTGAAATTTTCAAAGTAGGTGTTGATCCCGGTCAAATCGGTTGGATAGGACCCCTTCGCTTCCGGAAGGGCGATGCTTAATTCTTTGAGTTCCGGAAAGGGGCGGTTTTGAATCGTGGTCGGTTCGCTCTGTTTGCCCGCCGGAGCGACCATGATCTTTCGGTCGTATTGCAGGACAGTGTCCTGTTTTTGATTAACAGCGACGGTGCGGATGGTGACAATTCCCGGTTTTCCTCCCTCTTTCACCTCACGTTTTAAAACCTTTGTGTAGGCCCTCAAGGTGTCCCCCGGATAAACCGCCTGGGCAAAACAGACATTGTAGTATCCCAAATTCGCGATCGCCTTTTCGGAATCGTTTTGCACCCCCAGCGAGAGGGTGATGTTCATCACCATCCGCGGGGAGATAACCTGGTCTTTCAATCCATGCGCGATGGCATATTCCCTGTTGAAGTAGAGGGGATTGGTCTCCATGAA
>JACQOY010000179.1 GCA_016207765.1 Deltaproteobacteria bacterium
TAAGAAAAGGAAACTTGAGGGGGATGTCGACTATTGCCATTTCCGGATGCCCATCCAGAATAGACTGAATCACCTCTTCGTTTTCTTCTCCGGACAGCGCGCAAGTCGAATAAACGAGATGCCCTCCCGGTTTCAGACAGGCCACCGCCGCGCGCAGAAGCGATTTTTGCCGGGCCGCCATTTTTTCGACCAGCTCGACCGACCAATGGTCAAAGCTCCTCGGATCATTCGCACAAAAGGTTCCTTCGGAGGAGCAGGGGGCGTCGAGGAGGATGCGGTCGAAGCGACGGAACTCCTCCCCTTTGTAAGGGGAGGCCGGGTGGGGTAGAGAATTCGATCGCTCTACCTCCCCCAACCCCTCCTTACAAAGGAGGGGAGGCAATTGCTCACCCTTTATTTTAACTATTTCGGCGATTGCCACCCCCTGCTTTTTCAAATTATACACCAGCTTTTCGTAACGGATCGGGTGCGGCTCCACCGCCACAATCTCTCCCCGGTTTTGCATCATCGCCGCCATCTGGCAGGTTTTGCCGCCGGGGGCGGCGGCCAGGTCAAGCACCCTCTCGCCCGGTTTTGGGTCGAGTACCATCGGGGGAATTTGGCTCGAGAGACTCTGAAGATAAATCCACCCTTCCTCATACGGCCTTGATTCACGCAATTTTTTGAGGCTCCCCTTTTTCAAAAGAAAGGCATCGGGAAAGTTTTTGACCGGTTCACAAATCAATCCGGGTTGTTTAAGTTCTTTGATCAGGCCGTGGGCGTTTGCCTTCAACCGGTTGACCCTAAACGTCGTCGGTCTGGACTCGCAAAACCCCCGGTGGATTTCCGACATAAGGCCGGGAGGGGCAATTTTTACGAGCCGTTCAAGGAATTTGGCGGGCAATTTCGAAAGCGGCGATGGCATTTAGTCCCCCGCGTACCAAAAAAGAGATGACAAAGAAAGCGGCATTCGTTAGAGGCTTTTCATGCGGAAATCGATGATTGTTTTCCTGCCGATTATTGTCATCGGTATTCTTGCGGGCCTCCATTTTCACCTTCGCTCCCTCTACCGCACTCAATTTGAGAACCAGTTTCCCCGCCTTCGTGATTGCGCGATCAAGGCGCGGCAGGTGAAAGAAGACGGGATCAAGCTGGCCAATACCCTCAAATTTGACCGGGCCGTGGCCGAGCTGGGAAGCGCCCGCGATTTTTACCAATATTGTGAAGTCTTTTTTCCAACCGGGTTAAGCGCCTTTTACAATTCCGGACGCGACTTGGACGGGGCCCGCAAGGCTTTTTACATGGATTTCTCCGATCTTTTTTTCCAATTCGCCCTCATCCAGCAGGCGGAAGAAAACCAAAAACCCGATCTCGATCTGGCTCTTGGCGCCATTTCGATGGCGATTGAGACGATCGACAAAGCGTGTGAGGCGGTCGGGGACGATTATTGTGTTTCCCGCAAACAGTCATACTTCACCATTCTGGGCGATATGTATCGGGTAAAAAAAGATTTCAAGCGGGCGGTTAACATGTTCAAACAAGCTGATACCCTCAAGCCCGATGATCCCGCCAACCTCTCTTTCTGGGGGCTTTCCCTTTTTGAAAGCGGTGATCATAAGGGAGCCCAGAAAAAGTGGGAACGGGCGGTGGCCAAAGACCCCAATGCCCCGGCCAAGGAAATGATCAGGCAATATGCGGTTTCATCTAACGCCCCCCGGCCCCCTCTTAAGGTAAGAGGGGGTGAGGGGGAGTTATGATTCCCGATCATGCCCAAGTTATCCCTCCATCAAATTGGTTTGGAGCTTAAAAAGATTCCCGGGTGGAGCCTCATGCAGGGAAGGCTGGTCAAAGAGTTCCGCTTCAACAGTTTTCCCACAGCCGTCATCTTCATCAACAATATGGTCGATCCGGTGGAGGAGCTCGATCTGCATCCCGAAATCACCGTCAAATACAACCGGGTGACGGTGACGATCTTCAATCATCCCGCGGGCGGCCTGACGGAAAAGGATTTTGAGTTGGCGAAGAGGATTGATGAGTTGGCTTAAACCGTTTCTCCCATCACGAATTGGGTTGTCCCATGGTGGCTCATGGGAGGGTCGATAAAAATCTCGAGGCGCTGATGATTCGGATCGCCCCTCTTTGAATATCCACCCCTTCTTTCCCGACAATTTGAAAAGCCGGCACGCCGAATTTTTCGGCAAAGACATGCAAGGATTCGTGAAGATTCAATTCCGCCAGCTTTACCTCGGCAAGAAGCCAGGGCTTCCGATCTTTTGTGACGCAAAAATCAACCTCTCTCCGGTCGCGGTCGCGGAGGTAGAACAGTTCAAAATCGCCGAAACCGAGATCCCGCCAAAGATGGACCGCCTTCAACAAATGGGAGGCAATCATATTTTCCAGGCGATCCCCTTCATCTTCCACCTGGCTCCAGTCCCAGAGATAAACTTTCGAGGCCTTTTGAAGACTCCGGTTCACCTTTACATGGTACGGCTGAAGGGCAAACGAAATATAAAGCCTCTCAAAAGCGCCAAGCCACTGCCGCACCGTATTGTAGGCGACCTGCAAATCTTCCTTGAGGGAATTGACGCTTAACACCGACCCCACATGGCGGGGGAGCAGGAGCAGAAAATGTTCGATCAAATTGAGCAGGTGAATATGCGTCAAGTCGCGGATATCCTGTCGCACCAGCAGTTCCCGACGTTGGATCGACCAGCGCCCATGTTCCTCAACGCTTCCCTGGTAAAAGGGATGGGGAAAGCCGCCGAATTTAAGAAGGGTGGAAAAGGCTTCGGTGGAGCCCTGCTTCTCTTCCATTTTTTCAGGCAAATTTGCAGGCCGGGGGATTTCGTTCGGGGTCAAAATTTCTCCAACGGTCAAAGGATGCAGGTGGAGCAGGTAGTGGCGGCCAAACAGGCTGTCGCCTCCGCGGCGGTAAACATCAAGGCGGGCGCTACCGGTCACGAGGATTTTCAGTTTTTCGTGATACTTGTCGTAGGTCCCCTTCAAAAAACTTTTCCAGCGTTCGTATTTGTGAAGCTCATCCATGACCGCCAAGCCGTCGTGAAGAAAGCCTTTTTCGAGGATTTTTTGGCGGTCTTCGGCCAGATCCCAGTTGTAATAGCGTCCCGGTTTTGCCTTGAGCATTTCAAGGGCCAGATGCGTTTTGCCCACCTGCCGGGGCCCCGCCAGAAGGACAAAGCGTTTTTCCAAGTCCCTTTCGACGATTGGTTGCAACGATCTCATGCAGTTTTGATGTTTACACAGCACTGAAATTTTGGCTAGCCAATTTTTCAGTTATATGAAAATTGAATAAGGGAGGGATGGGGCCATTCTCAAATTGAGAGCCAAATCTTTGACAAAAAGATGTCAACGAACCCCCTTAATTTGAGAGGCCGAAACTTCCGAATAAGGCCGATCATACATAATGCTCCCGCCGAAACCACGCGACGGCATCTTTCAGCGCGTCGTCGACCGGCCGGTAGGTCATGCCCAGTTCCTTCTTCGATTTCGTGTTGTCGAACCAGAAATAATACGGCAGAAGTTTGGCATACGGTTTGGTGATTATCGGCGGCCGGTGGGTCAGATGATCGGCCGCCCATTCCGCGGCGGAGGCAAACCGCTGGATCAAAAAAGTGGGTATTTTCATGGTTGGGGGGTTTTTGCCGGCCAATACCGCCAAGCGGGTCATCAAATTTTTGGCCGAAAGATTTTCGGCGCAGAGGATATGGCGTTGACCGATGCCCCCGATGGTTTCGGCCAGAAGATGACCCAACGCCACGTCCCGCACATCCACCAGCGAAAAATGGGCGTCCACATAAAACGGCGCCCGCCCGCGGATAAAATCGCAAATCAATTTTCCCGTCGGTGTCGGGCGGACATCGCCGGGCCCCACCGGTCCAGTGGGGTTTAAGATAACGGCGGGAAGCCCTTTCCCCACATATTCCATCACCACCTGTTCCGCCTCGTATTTGGAGAGGGTGTACGGATCGTTGGTCCAGCCCCGGTTCCAGGGGGTTTCTTCATTCAGGAGGTTGTCGGGACGGTCGGAAATGCCGATAGCCCCCGTGGTGCTCGTATAAACAAACCGCTTCACCCCGGCCTCCAGCGCCGCCCGGCAGATATTTTTGGTCCCCTCGACATTGATTTCGAAAAAATCGTTGCGGTTTCGGGTCCAGAAGGCAAAAAGGGCCGCCACATGGTAGACCACCTCTACCCCCTTCATGGCCTGGGTGAGCGAGGCATAGTCCTGCAGATCCCCGTATGTCGCCTGATACTCAATACCGGAGAGGTGCCTTGTGGTAGCCCCCGGTCTTAACAGAAGTTTCAGGGGCCGCTTTTTGGACGCCAGCAGAGAAGCAATCTGACCGCCGATAAATCCGCTGGCGCCCGTGACAAGAGTCAATGGTTTTGCTATCATTTTCCGCATAACTATCATGTCACCTCCTATTCATCAAGGGACCCTTAATTATCTGGAGCGGTTTTTGGTCAATCACCCCTTAAGATTTTTGGGGCAAAAGTTCATCGATATCCCGGTATTGGAGAACTGGGGGCGTCTGCCCAAGGGGGCTTCAATTCTGGAGGCGGGATGCGGCAACGGGCGCGTGGCCCGGTATCTTTCGGGAAAGCTGAAGGCCAAAAATTACACCGCCATCGATATCGACCCCAAAATGATTGCCCAGGCCGAATCGCTCACCGAGAAAAATTCCCGGCTGATTTTTCAGGTGGCCGATCTCTGCGATCTCCCTTTTGACAACAATTGCTTCGATGCCGTGATTGTGCTGGATGTTTTGCATCATCTGGTGGACTGGAAAAGGGGGGTCAGGGAGGTTAACCGGGTGCTTAAAAAGGGGGGAAAGCTTTGCTTGAGGGAATACAGCCTCGAAACCTTCTCCATGCCGATTTTGGGGCTCATTCTTCGGGCTCTTTTGGATCATCCCTACGAGTTCATGTTCGATCAGCCGGAACTTCTGTCGTTTATCCGCAAACACGGCTTCGAAATCACCCATCAAAACGACATGTCATGGCTCCTCATGCTGGTGGCGGTGAAGAAATAGTTGACATTTTTTTCAAACGTTCCTAGACATCGAATCATGAATCGGAAAAAGAGGGAGGGGTTGATTCTCGACGCCGCGATTCGTGTTTTTGCCCGCCAGGGTTATCCCACAACATCCGTTTCCGAAATCATCGAGGAGGCCTCGGTCGCCCGCGGCACTTTTTATCTCTACTTCAAGAGCAAAAAAGACATCTTCAACACGTTGATCGACCGGTTCTTTGTCGAGCTCGCGCAAAATGTGGCCAAGATCAATGCCCTCAACGCCCCACGGGGGGCGGATTTGAGCGGCGTCTTCCGCCAGTTGGCCAGTGATTTTATCACCACCATCACCAAAAACAGGCTTCTCACCAAAATCATGCTGGTCGATTCGCGCGGACTGGAAGGGGAATTCGATGCAAAGATCTCGCAGTTCTACGATCAGTTGAGCCGGATTATTCAGCACAACCTCGATTTGAACATCAAGGCGGGTCTTTTCCGCAACTGTGATACCGGCGTTGTGGCCCGTTGCATGATCGGCAGTGTGAAGGAAATGGTCGCCTCGTGGGTGATGCAGGAAAGCATGGAAATCGAGTCGGTTATCCAGGGATTGATCGACTATCTCCTCAATGGCTTGAATCCCATCGTCTATGCCGCCACCGAAAAGGCTGTTGCTTCCGAAGAGGCCAAATCCCTTCCCCGGCTCGGCCTGAATTTCCATTGACGCCTTCCGTTGAATGCAGGCCCGCCGCAATCTCGGCCGCTTGCGGCCGAGCCAAGGCGGGCAAATGTGATGACAGCAAGTACTTTAAGCATCGAAGAATCTCGGGGGCTTGCCCCCGAGTTCTTCAATTTCGGATAGTTCCCCGTTCATGCAAAAAAAGCGTTTTAAAATCAGCAAATACGATCTTTTGAAGGGGTATTTCTTCCTTTTTGGATTTCCCAAAGACGGCTTTGTCTCCATCGATGTCACCAACAAGTGCAACCTTCGGTGCAAGCATTGCTACTTTTTCGAGCAGGATGTGGAAGAACATGAGCTGAAGGCGGATGAGTGGTACGAAAAACTCCTCGAAATGAAACGAAAGAAAACGATCCCTTTTCTGCAATGTACCTGGGTGGGTGGGGAGCCGCTCTTAAGAAAAGACCTGATTGAAAAAGGACGGAAGCTTTTCAAGTACAACACCATTGTCACCAACGGGTCGTTTCCGATTCCGGACTGGAAGGACAACGTCAATTTCTACATCTCCATTGACGGCGACGAAGAACGTCACGATCTGGTTCGGAACAAGCAGGGCCTCTACCAAAAGATCAAAAAGACCATTACGGAGTCACCTGTGCCGGTTACCGTGGCTTTTTGCATCAATAATTTGAATCACCACTCGGTTGAAAAGTGTTTTCACGAGTGGCGAAATCATCCAAATGTCAAAAATTTCTGTTTTGATTTTTACACGCCGATTGAAACGCTCTCCGATGATCTTGCCATGAGCTGGGAGTTGCGGGACTCTCTGGTCGATCGCCTATCCCGGTTGAAGGAGCAATATCCCGATTTTCTGGCGATCGATCTCGAGGTGCTGGAGCTGATGCGGTCCGACCGGTGCAGAAAGGTCACGGATGACTGCGTGTTTGCCAGGCAGGCCTCTGCGTTTGATCCATCCGGCATTCGAAAGGCCAAATGCATGCTGGGGGACAAGGCCGACTGCGACCGTTGCGGTTGCGTGGTCCCTTTCTACATGTATTCCCTGACCCACAAGCCCACCGTCATCAAAAACACCCTCCGCAAGTGGTTTGTGAAGCCTTTTCGGAAAAAGGCGCCGTTGAAAGAGCCGGTCTATCCATGACTCGCACTGTTTTTCTTTTCTCGGTTGTTTTCCTGTTGCTTCCCTTTCACGCCTTCTCCGCTGATCCGGGACAAATCGTCTCAAATCTTCAACAGACCTATCGGACGGCTGAAAGCTGGAGGGCGGAGTTTGTCCAGTCGACCTTTGTGGAGCTGTTGGGGAGGAATATCGACAAACAGGGGGAGATCATCGTCAAAAAACCGGGCAAACTCCGCATCGACTACAAGGACAAACCGGGACGGCAATACCTAAGCGACGGAAAAACGCTCTGGGTTTATGTCCCCGGTGACACGCAAGTCGAGGTCTATCGCAAAATTTCCAGACTGTTGGCCAAAGAGGCGCTGACGTTCATGGAGGGGTTGGGGGACATCGAAAAAGAATTCACCGTTCGCCTGTATCCCTCACCCCATACCGGCGAAGCGATGATTCAGGGAAAAAATCTGGACCTTATCGAACTTAGGCCGCGTAACGCCGCCTCGATCATCAAAAATATCGTCATGGGCATCGACCCGAAAACCCATCTGGTGGTGGAGACGACCATTTTTAATGAATCAGGCAATGTGACGCATTACATCTTTAAAAATATCAAGTTGAACGCCGATCCGGCGGATGAATTGTTTATTTTCAAGAAGCAGAAGGGGGTTAGGGAGATTAAAGGGTAGGGGCGTATTGCAATACACCCGTACAAGAAAATATGCCAAGCTTCGATGTCATGTCCGAGGTGGATTTGCAGGAAATGGACAACGCCGTCAATCAGACGATCAAGGAAATCACCACGCGCTACGATTTCCGCGGGAGCAAGAGCTCCGTCAACTTCGACAAGGAAAAAAAGATCGTTCACCTGATTGCCGATGACGATTTCAGGATGAAGGCGGTGATCGATATTTTGGAGAGCAAGGTGATCAAGCGCGGTATTTCGCTCAAGTCGCTTCAGACGGGAAAATTCGAGGATTCTGCCGGGGGCTTGAGAAAGTGCGACATCACGCTGGTTATGGGGATCGATACGGACAAGGCGCGTGAAATGGTCAAGCTGATCAAGGACGCAAAAATGAAGGTTCAGGCGCAGATTCAGGAAAAACAGGTGCGCGTTTCGGGGAAAAAAAGAGACGATCTGCAAGAGGCGATCGCCCTCATCAAAGGGAGTGATTTTGGCATACCGCTTCAGTTCGGGAATTACCGTGATTGACGATATGACGTAAATCATGGTTGCATCGTAGATATCTGATAGGGGTTTTCGCATGGCAAAACCTGAACTGAACGCAATACTGATTCAAAGGGTCCTTTTGGGGCCTGAACTGTTTGTCTGGCGTGTCGCTCCAGACGGTTGGGAACTGCCGCCATTTGAACCGGGCCAGTTCGCGGTTATGGGACTTCCGGGGTCGGCCCCCCGTTACCCAGGATCGGCGCCGGACAAAAAGCCTGTCGAGCCCGATAAATTCATCCAGCGGGCCTATTCGATTGCATCATCCCCCAAGCGTCGCGATGAAATGGAATTTTATATCGCCCTTGTCCGTGACGGGGTTCTCACCCCCCGGATGTTCGGTCTGAAAACAGGCGACCGGGTATGGCTTTCCCCCAAAATTTCCGGACAGTTTACCCTGACCGATGTTCCATCACAGGCTAATCTGATTCTGGTCTGCACCGGCACCGGTCTTGCCCCCTATATCAGCATGCTGGAGACTTATCTGCCGTGGGATGGCAAGCGCCGCATCGCTGTTTTTCACGGCATCAGGGAATCGCAGGATTTGGGCTACCGGTTGGAGCTCGAGACGATGCAACGGTTGAGCCCCAATTTCAGCTATTTTCCCATTGTCAGCCGGCCGCATCTTGAAAAGGTTCCCTGGAAGGGGGAATTGGGGCATGTTCAGGATCTCTGGAAACGGCGGGCGTTGGATAAGACCTGGGGTTTTCATCCGACGAAGGACAACACGCATGTTTTCCTGTGCGGCGCCCCCGGCATGATCCAGGATTTTCAAAAACTTCTTGAAGCCGAAGGTTTTAAAGAACATACTCGCAAAGAACCCGGACAAATTCACATCGAAAAATATTGGTAGGGGCGACCCGACGGGTCGCCTGTACAGGAGGCCGACATGATCCAAAAACTCTACCAACGCCTTATCGGCGTGGCGTCGAAGTTTCAGAGTCCCTTTCTCTTGGCCATCCGGCTGTACTGGGGCTTTCAGTTTTTTCAGACCGGCCAGGGGAAGCTCGCCGATATTCCGAAGGTGGCCGGTTATTTCGGCAGTCTGGGGATTCCCTTTCCCACACTGAATGCCTATCTGGCGGCAGGCACCGAGTGTTTCGGCGGCCTCCTTTTACTCATGGGCTTTGCTTCCCGGCTTGTATCGATTCCACTAGCCTTCACCATGTGTGTGGCCTATGCCACCGCTCATCGCGGGGCGCTCGTCAATATTTTTGCCGATCCCGATACTTTCCTCGAACAGAAACCTTTTCTGTTTCTCATGACCGCGCTGATCGTCCTCTTCTTCGGGCCGGGGATATTTTCGGTCGATGCCATCATCAGGAAGATGAGGAAGTTGTAGTTATCGGAAACGGGGAACGCCTATTTTTGGGCAATATTTCTCAATCGCACATTTACTGCACCAGGGCGAGATAGGGGCGCACAGGTTCTGTCCAAACGTCACAAGAATATCGTTGTAGGTCTTCCATTCCTTTTTTGGGAGCTTCTCTCTCAAGGCAAATTCCGTTTCTTCCGGTGTTTTTGTCTTCACATAGCCCCAACGGTTTGAAATCCGGTGGACATGCGTGTCGACGCAGATGCCGTAATCGTCATACCCCACGGTCACCACCAGATTGGCCGTTTTCCGGCCGACGCCGGGGAGCCCCAGGAGTTCATCGATCGTTCTGGGGACCTTTCCGCTGTATCTGTCGATGAGTATCCGGCAGGTTTTGATGATCGATCTTGCCTTGGTCCGGTAGAACCCGACGGGGTAGATGAGTTTTTCGATCGCCGATGGGGTCAGCTTGACCATTGCCTGCGGAGTCGGCGCCACACCAAGGAGGCGGCGCGAGGCCGCCTCCGTCACCGCGTCTTTGGTGCGAAGCGAAAGGACACAGCTGATGAGCGTTTCGAAAGGCCGGTCTCCCGCCTCATCGGCAATCACCCCCACGGCGGGGACTTTCCATTTTTTGATCTCCTTTTTAAGGATCTGAAGAACTTTTTCAAGATCGGGAGTGTTCATCAATATTGCTCCCCTCCTTTGTAAGGAGGGGTTGGGGGA
>JACQOY010000182.1 GCA_016207765.1 Deltaproteobacteria bacterium
ACTCACGTTTGACGTCATCCCCGTGAAAACGGGGATCCAGAAGTGTTTGAAAAGACTGGATTCCCGCTTTCGCGGGAATGACAATTTCAGCCCCTTGCAGACTTTGTCAACAGACTGCTGGCGGGAACGAAAATTACTTCGTCAAATGGATTTCTTCTTCTTTGCGAAGCGATCGATGTTCAAAGTTCATTAAAACGGATAGGAGGTTTCCTCCGCCCCGGTTTTATCGAGCTTGACCTTCAGCCTGATTTCGGTGGTCAGGCCATTTTTCAGCAGAATCGGACGATCGGCAAACGGCGGATTCATCAGGAGCCTAAGCTGATACTCCCCCGGTCTTAAAGAATTCGGTTTACCGTCCACCGGGGCCGAGAGAACGGTTTTGTCCCCCAGAAGAAGATGAAAATAACGGGTCAGCATTTCGCCTGTTTTTTCCTCAAACTCCCGCCGGTTTTTCGCCGAAAAAAAATTGCCGCCAGAGGTTTCCGCCAATTGTTTCAAGATTTGGGCATCTTTCTCCGATACCCCCCCCGGAGTAAGAACATCGATAACCGTTCCCGCCGTTTTATCGATCAAGGATCCGATGATCGAGCGGCATGAGTCGGCTCCATCGGCAATAATGACAATTTTTTGGGGAGTCGGTGACCCGGGTTTTTTCTCCAGCGCCATTTTGAGCGCCTCAAAAAGGGCCGAAACCCCTTTCGGTTTCTCCTTCCCCAAAAGATCGACGATTTTTCTGGCGCTGAAAGGCCCCGGTTTCACCAGCCATGAGGCATCGGAACAATCCTGTTCATGATAAGATTTCTGATTCCCGAAAACCACCACCCCCACATTAGATCCGCTTAATTTCTGGATGACCGAAGCACTGTCGAACAGTTTTTTTTGCCATTCCCATTTCGACTTCCCCATCCAGCCGTCCCACTGGCTGATGCTGAAATCGAGGATGAACACCACATCCTGATAATTGAGCGCCCCCCCCTTTCCCTTGGCCGCCGGTTGAACCGGTTCAACCGGCTGAGCCGGTTCACTTGGTCCCGACTGGGTCACCGAACCTTCCGGCGGCATTACCTTCAGCCGGGACTCTCCCATGAAAACCGGGGTCTGATCCGAAGAAACGATTTTCCCGCCGATTTTCCCCTCGACCTTTAAAACATAAGAGCCAAGGGAAAGATCGGCCGTGTTCCAGAGCCAGGTGTATTCTTGAGGCACCGCCCCGCCTTGCGCGGCGCCCGGCCATTCATGAATTTTTTCGTTGTCAAGAAAAAGGGTGACCGTTTCGCCGGCAGGGCCGGTGCCGAAGGACCCCGACACCTCTATCTTTGTTTCGATGGAAACATATTCCCCAAGAGTGGGACGGACAAAATCAAGGCGCGGGAGGGAGGGCGCCTCCGTCGGTGAGCCCTCTTTACCGGCCAAGTTCCACAGCGAACCCGGATCGGGGGAAACGGTTTTTTTGGAAACCGCGGTCTCTTCCCCTTTTTTGACAGGAGGCATTTTCGGAACGACAACCGAGAGAAGGTATAATGGGGGGCGCCGCATGCCGATCTTGTCCCGCTCTTCTTCGGAAACCGTCACCGGTTCGAGGGCCCATTGCGACAATTTTTTTTCTTCCATCCCCTCCGGGGACCCCCCTTCGGGGACTGCTTCGCTGTGCTTCGCCGTCGACACCTCAAAATCCGACTGGGTCAGGAAAAAAACCGGGAACCCGTCAAGATTGTGGACTGAGAGATAATATTTGGAGGTTTCGGAAGGCTTGGAGACTTTCTCTTTAAGTTCCATCCGGTATCTCGCAACCGTATCTTTTTCCCGAAAGAGGTCGAAATCGGCTGTTTTTACTTCCAGCAGACGACCATCAACCCCCCGACCTTGCTCGGGGCTGACAGGGGTTTGCACAAGACCAACCCCCCGCCTCTCTTCCAGAAAAAAAGAAAGCAGAGTCGGGACCCCGTTTTTCTGCATGACGATCCAGCCCATGGCCGCTGAAAAGAGAAGAATCAGAAGATTAAGGCCGATCCAGCTGACGGCACCCCGCCACGGGGCGGCACCGGCACCAGCCCTGCTGGCGGCCCTGGCGGGCGACCGTCCTTTCTTGAAATTGACGGGGAGAAAAAAAGCCCCAAGGCTGAAAAGGAAAAAGAGGGGGATAAAAACAGCCTGCGCCACAAACACCGGCTGGATAAAAACAACCGGAAGAGATTTGAATATTCCGGTTCCCAACCAGGCCGCCTCGAGGGCGATTCCCTCCAGCCGGTTGACGGCAAAACCCGAAAGTCCGTAAGCCGCAAGAACAAAAAAAATCCCCTTTAAAATCCTTGAACGGGGATAAACAAAAAGAATGAGAACCAGCTCAAGGCCAAGAATTCCGATCCAGACATGATTGAAAACAAAAGCCGGCGCCCTTCCTATCAGGGTGAAAAAAGAGGGATCTGTTGTCGGATGAAAAAAAACATGAAACCCCAGGAGTCCAAGGATTCCCAGTAGCGGAAAGCCGGCAAACCAGGCGGGATGACGCCGAAAAACAACCGACAAAAGGGCCAAAACAAGGGCCCCTCCGGCCACCCCTAAAACGGCACCCACTGCGGGATCGGTTCCGGCCCCTTCATAGGCCTTAAAAAAACTTCGAAAAAGAAGATAATGAAGCCAACCCCCTGCGGCGGCGATGAGGAGACGCGAAAAAAGAAAGAGAATCCGGCTTAACCCTTTTGCATCCGGATCGGGGGTCCAGATTCCGGAATACCGGCTGAGCCGGCTGAGCCGGTTCAACCGGCCGACCCGCTTGACCCGATTGAAAGCCCGACCAAAAAAGGAAGACGGAACCTCCTTATTGTCCGATTCAGCCTCCGTTTTGACACGGATTTCCGTTTTGGTCGGTTCGCGGCCAAGACCCCCACGGGCATCGATATCCATCCGTGTTTTGTCGAGTTCCGAAGGGAGATCTGGATTTTCCGCCGCCCCCTCCGGCGAAGTCACCCCCTCCGGGGACTTCGCCGACTGAGGGGAATCTGCTCCACTCCGTGAACCTCGGAGAGGTTCGCCGTGCTTCGCCGCTGTTTTCTCTTCTTTTTCAGCCATTCGGGGAAAACATTACAAGAGGTGAGAACTCATCCTTTTTTTCCAAAAAGTTTTCCAAGCCGTTCCTTAAGCGATCTCTTTTTCTTCAGCAGATCGTCCACCGATTCCTGGGAAACCGACCCGGTCTGGGGGACCGACTTGGCCTCCCCCGAAGGGGTTCCTTCGCGGGGGGACATCCCTTTTCCTCCCTTCTCCTTATCGCGAAATTGGGAGGCATCGATATCCATCATGGTTTTCCCCATTTCTTCCTCCCCTTCTTCGGGAAGCGGCTGGGGGAGCGAAACTTTTTCCGTTTTGTCGGCATCCATCATGACCTCTTATTATGACAGCCGTATTGACAAAGGCAAAGCTTAAATTTAACCTTTTGTTTTACGACTTCTTTGCAATGAAATATTGCATCTTTTCGGTGAATTGGGTAAGGGGTTCATGAGTATGGACGACAATGCCGGTAATCCAAAAAAATCATCGTTGCGGAAAAAAGTTGTCGACCTGAAGGCTGTTGCGGCCCTTCTGGAAGACAGCGACGGCTCCAAACTTCCCGACGCAACCGCCAAGGGAAGAGAGGATCTCCCCAAGAGGGGCCCTTTTGGAACCCCGAGTCAGTCCAGGTCCACGGGACCGGCCGGGCCTCCGGCACCCCGCCACGGGGCGGCACCGGGCCTGCCGACGGCACCGGGCCTCCCGGTTTTTCAGCCGAATGAAGAATTGATCCAGGCGACGGCCCGCATTAAAAGCCAACGCGATCTGATCAAGAAAAGATGCCAGAAAATGGAGCAGAGCCGCGACAAGGTTTCAAAAAGTGTTTTTGACAAGGTCTACCGCGACTACGCCATGCAACTTGACACGATCAACAAACTCTTCAACGAAAAAAAAGAGCAGTTGAACAGGGAATTGAAAAATTTCTACACCCTTCGCGAAAAACAGGACCTCGACGTCAGCCGGCATCGGGAAATTCTGGAAGAGGCCCGTTTTCGCCATTTTCTGGATGAATACAGCGAGGAGCAGTACAAGGAAGTGGAGGAATACGAAACAAGGGAAATCCAGCATTTGCAAAGCGAGCTGGCCCAGATTCAATCGTATATAAAGGTTCATGAGGAGCTTTTCGATCCGGAAGATCTCGGGTTTTCTTCCCACGCCGCCGTTCCGCAACAGGAAATGAGAAGACCTTCTTCCCCCTTATGGACATCCCGACAGACTCCTCAGGCCGCGCAGACTCCACAGGCCCCTCAATCAACCGTTATGCGACCGACCGGTGCGACAACGGCTCCCTTTGCTCCTTCTCCTGTTCCGGTCAAACCGATCGAGGAATGGGCCGAAAAAACCCCGCTTCCTGTTGGAAGCAGTCCCCCTGCAAGGAACGTTGTTCCCGACAAGGAGGTTTTGGCCCCTGAGGCCCGAATTCTCCCCTCAACCGAACCCCATGAAGATTTTGATCTGGTCATGCCGCCGGAAGAAGAAGGATATTTTACCGGTGAAGGGGGGATTCCCCCGCCAACCTCCGGAACTTCACCGGGAGGAATTTCTTCGGGGAGAATATCTCAGCCGGCGGCACCGGGCCTCCCGGAACAGGCATCATTCGCAACGCAACCGGAAACCAGGCCTTCTCCCTACAAGCCGCAGTCAACGCAGGAAATCGCCCCGAAAAAATTTTCCGGGGGACCCCAACCCTCGTCTCCGTCGGCGCCGGAATCGATCTTCGATATTCTGGAGGGGATTCCGGTCGAATCAGAAGTTTCGGCAACAGAACCAAAGGGACGGCTTTCGGGAGAAACGAGGGAAAGCGCCCCAAGGACCGGCGGCGGGCCGGCGCCTGAGGTTGTTGCCGCAACCCCTTTTCCGGAGACTCAAGGCCCCTCTTCAGCCGCCTCCCAGTATAAACTGGTGCTTATCGAGGGGGATGCGGAGCCGAGCGAGTTTCAAATGAAGGACAATGTTTCCATCGGCCGATCGCCCTCCAACGATCTGGTGCTCAAAGCCGCCCGGGTTTCCCGCCAACATGCGGCCATCAACAAATACAAGGATCAATACATCATCATCGATCTCAAGAGTTCCAACGGGGTTTACGTGAACGGCAGGAAGTGCGACGAACACACCTTGCAGGACGGGGATCAGATTTCCATCGGCGGCTACAAATTCGCGTTTCAGAAAATCTAGATTCTTGCTTTGAAGCAAACCGACGTTTGAAGGTCCATTCGGACCATTTGGTTGGCGGCCCTGCCGCCTAGTGCGCTTCCGCCCAGTTATTTCCAACCCCCACATCCACTTTTAGCGGAACCTCACAGGGAAGCGCCTGTTCCATTTCCCTCTTCACGAAACATTTCACCGTCTCGACTTCATTTTCCGGAACTTCAAAGATCAATTCGTCATGAACCTGCATGATCATCCGTGTTTTTGACAGACCGGCACCGGCCCTGCCGGCGGCCAACTTGCGGTCGATGTTGATCATCGCAATTTTGATCAAATCAGCGGCGGAGCCCTGAAAGATCGTGTTAAAGGCGGCCCGTTCGGCATTGGAACGAAGATTGTTGTTACGGCTGTTGATTTCGGGAATCATCCGGCGTCTCCCCTGCCAGGTATGGACCATCCCCGATTTCTTCGCCTCGTCAAAAACTTTTTCCCGATATTTCGAAACCAGAGGATACAGCCGGTAGAATTCGTCGATGTATGTCTTGGCGACCGAAACCGGGATTTCCAATTGTTTCGAAAGCCCAAAGGGGCTTTGCCCATACATGATGCCGAAATTTACGGTCTTGGCCGCCGATCGTTGCCTGGACGCAACTTTTTCCTCGTCAATGCCGAAAATCTTCGCGGCCGTCATCCGGTGGATGTCTCTGTCTTCGGCAAAAGCCTTTTTAAGGCTTTTATCGCCTGAAAAGGCGGCCAACAGCCTCAACTCGATCTGTGAATAATCGGCCGAAACGATTTTCCATCCCGGCGGCGCAACAAAGGCGGAACGGATTCTCTTTCCCTCCTCGGTCCGGACGGGAATATTCTGAAGATTGGGGTCGCTGGAGCTCAAGCGCCCCGTCGCCGCGACCGTCTGGTTGTAACTTGTGTGAATCCTCCCTGTTTTGGGATGAATGAGGTTTTTGAGTTGATCAATGTAGGTCGATTTGAGTTTCGAAAGTACCCGGTAATCGGCCAGCAATCGGGGGATGGGGTGCATTGTGGAGAGCTCCATCAGCACATCCACATCGGTCGAATAACCTGTTTTTGTCTTTCTTTGCCGGGGGAGCAGAAGCTTTCCAAACAGGAGATCGGCAACCTGTTTCGGAGAATTCAGATTAAATTCAACCCCGGCGTTTTGATGGATCTCTTTCTGAAGCCGGTCCAGGCTTGAAGAAAATTCCGCATCGAGCAGGCCTATAAGGGGCACATCCACCAGAACCCCGTGGGTTTCCATCCGAAACAGGACATCAATCAGGGGGATCTCGATTTTTTCGTAGCACTCCGAAAGATTCCCCTTTTTCAACAACGGATGAAGTTTGGAAACCAGCCGGAAGGTGACATCGGCGTCCTCGGCGGCGTACCGGCAGGCCGTTGCAACATCCACCGAGTCAAAAGTCTCCCCTCGCCCCACGACTTCGCTGAATTTTAATGTTTCGTAATCCAAGTACTCGCGGGCCAGATGGTCGAGGTTGTGCGCCGATTCGGGGTTCAACAGATAGCTGGCAATCAGCGTGTCCCCTTGCAAGCCGCGGATTTCAACCCCCTCGCCCGATAAAACCTCCATATCGTACTTGGCATTCTGACCGTATTTGGGAATCGCCGGATCGGCAAAGAGCGGCTTGAGACGGCCCAAAGCCTCATTCTTCGGCAGTTGATCGGGGCAACCAAGATAGGAATGACCCAAAGGAATATAACAGGCTGAATTGGGGAGATCGGACAAACTGATTCCGACAAGACGAGCCCGAAGCGGATCGACGGAGGTGGTTTCGGTATCGAAACAGAACCCTTCTTTTGATTTTCCGAGCCGATCGATCCACCGGGACAAATCCTTTTCCTTCAGGATCATTTCGTATTCCCGCTTGGGTTCTTTCTTTTCCTCCAGATGTTTTTTATCGGCCTCCGCCGAATCCTCAACAAGCCGGGAAAATTCCATCTTCCGGTAGAATTCGTTGAGACGATCCTGTTCCGGTTGCGGCAATTCAAAATAATCCCAGTCGAGTTTCAGCGGCACATCGGCATGAAGGGTCACCAGTTTTTTCGACATGAGGGCATCGTTTTTTCCGGCCGCGATATTTTCACCCAACTTTCCCGTCACCTCCGACGCATGACCGAGAACCTCCTCGAGGCTTCCATATTGCCGAATCAGCTTGACGGCGGTTTTTTCCCCCACTCCCTTTATCCCCGGAACATTGTCGGATGCGTCCCCGGCAAGCCCCAGAACATCGACAACTTTTTCGGGTCCCACGCCGAAACGCTCCTCCACCTCCCTGGGGGTGATCCGTTTTTCCTTCATCG
>JACQOY010000024.1 GCA_016207765.1 Deltaproteobacteria bacterium
ACACTAAAGATGCTAAAGTTAAATCCGAGCATAAATCAGGAAGGTTTGTAAGTTTTAATGAACTTTTCAAATATAAAAATAGGATGGATAATTCTTTGACCTTCCTCTATTTTCCCCGCAACTTTTATTGAAAAGAACCGATAAAGGGGGGTTATGGCCGGAGATATCGGAAAAACGGGCGGAACAATTCCACCTGCACCACCAGAAACAGGAATCCCCACCGAGATCAGTCCGCCGCCCGGTAACAGCGGCGGCGTGGTCGATCCGGGCACCGATGCCGACTCATACACCGACGGCGACAAGACCGCCCGACGTCGTCGTCTTCTGACTGTCATGTCGCGGCCTCCCGAGAGTCGAGAACCCGACCCAACCGTTACCCCTCCTGCCGTTGAAATCACCGCTTCACCGCTTAATACCGACCAGATCACCCGTGTGATGAAACGACTGGACATGGATAAATTTCCCGATCCGCTGGACGATCGGGCCATCGAATCGCGGATGGACGCCATCCACGAGGCGATGATCGTGATGGGCGATCTGCTCGGTCAAACCGGCCCGGAATCAGCGAAACGGCTCGATGAACTGCTAACCGCCATTTTTCTCAATCTCGCCCGAATCATCAACGCGGCCCCGCAATGGACAGGCATCCGGATTTTCGCCCGGCAATTGGCCGAGGATGTCTTCAACCTCTTTCCTCGCCCGGATCCGAAACTGAGGGAGGCGATATCAACGATGCCGACAACCGTTTGGGACGCCGAAATTCCGGATCTTTCAGCCGTCCGGACCGGGCGCCTGACGGAAAAGGGCACCCGAAAGGAAACAGCTGAAAAAATATTTTACGCCGGACGCGGAAATCCGGCCGCGGCCCGCGAGATGGTCAAAGCCCTTCATCGGCTGATCTCGCGGGAGTCAACGCGCCGGTCGGCGATTCTTCTTGTCCGCGAATTCATCAATCTCTCGGCGGAATTCGGAGCCGACGACGCCATTCTGGTGCGCGATTATTCGTCGGTCACCGGAAGCGCCGAACCTTTTTATCTCCTGACCACGCCAACCATCTTTCCCCCCGAAAAATGGACCGCCGCGATGATCAACGGTCTGAACAAAAAAGATCTGACCGGTAAAACAGGGATCGAAATGGGAACCGGCACCGGTATTTTGCCGATCTATCTTGCCAAGAACAAAGGGGTGAAAAAAATCGTCAGCTACGACCGGAATGAAGACGCACAATATGTGGCCGAAATCAACGCCTGGCTTCACAGCACCAATAAAGAAGGCAACAGACTCCCGGGTATTCAGCCGGTCGACATGTTGGAATTTGCAACGCGGGATGTAGGCCGGGGGCCCCTTAAGGGGCTGAAGGTCGATTTCATCTTTGGCTGTCTCCCCCAGGTTCCGACAAGAGATCGGCTGACCGCACGCAATATTGCCGATCGTTATGAATCACAAGGATTTCCCGAAGACAAAGACGGCCTCGGCCTTTTGGCGGAATTTTTGGAAAAGTGGAATCCGGCCCTGAATAAAAACGGAAGTTTCAGCCTGATTGTCTCCGGCCGTCCGGGGCTTGAGGCGGTGGAAAAAATGGCGCGGCGGCGCGGCTATGTCCCTTTTATCGGGTATACAACTTTTTTCGCACAAGACCGCTGGACCGATCTTTCGGGTTATGTCGAAATTGAAAAAAGCGGCGTTCGTCCCCCGTTTGAATTTATGCTGGGTGACAAAGTCATTGACGCAACAGAAGCCCATCGGGTGTTGGCCATATTTCAGGCCCGGATGGGAGCCGCCCAATCGGATGAGGCCCACCGGGAAATCGAAGCCGATCCTGCCTATGATGTTTTGCACAGGCAGTATGTTGTCGATTTTCGGCCGCAGGAAAATTTTCATCCTGCCTGGGAAGCCTCTGCCCGTGAGGCTCGGGCAGACTACGTGAGCGAACACCGCCGCATCGGTTACACACCCGATACGGGAAGCGAGTATGAACCGTTCCGGAAAGAAATGGCGGCACACCTCTCGACCCTTTTTGAGGCGAACATCCCCGAAGAGGCCCTTTTTGTGGGCCCAAGCTTTGAGGCGCTCCTCTACAACTTCTTTTTTGTCACTGTCCCTTTCAATGGGGAAGATGATTACGTCCCTTCTGAGGATGAGGATGATGATCAACTTCAGGAACCACCGTTAAAAATCGTCACGGAAGAGGATCCGGAAAGCACCCTCACCGATCAATTCGAAGAGACGCCCCCATCCCCACCCGAAAACGCAAAAACAGATTTTGTCGGGGACAACAGAGATGATGAGGCCATAACCATGATACCACGGTTTATGAACTCCGTGATCTATGTCGATCCCTCGCTTCCGTTTACCGGCGGCTTCGATGAAAAAATGCCCAGATGGACCTTTGTCGACGATGATCCCTCCGATGCCGATTGCCTTGTCTATGCGCTGAATAATCCCAAAGTCTCTGTGGAGGAAATGCTGGCGGAGGCCGACCTGAAATTTGTGGTTCTGATTGCCGATCCGCGCGAGAACAGCCGTCTTGTCGAATTGGCCCGACTCCTTCAGAAAAATCCCGAATACCGGAAAAGCGTCGCCGTGGTGTGGCAAAACAGTGATCTCCCGGCGGGCCGCAATCCATTGGCCGTGATGGTGATCTTAAACGACGTGACCCATGAGCATATGGCCATGGCAGGCGAAGACACCTACTCCCGCATTCCGACGCTGAAGGCGGTCTCCGAAACAGCTTTGTTAAAAGCACGCCGCGAAGCGGGGTTTGAAATCGATTCCGGCAAGATGCCCCTTCTCCCCGTTGAAAAAATTGAAGACGATGATGAAAATCAGTCCATCGTCACCTTCCGGGCCTGGCAGTTGGGCGATTTTTTGGCTCACCCTCCCCCTCTAAAAGAGCCGGGGATAACGCCGGTTATCGACATGAGTTTCGGCGAATCGGAATTCCCGCTGATCGAGCCCTTTTTGTCGCGCGTCATCGCGGCCCTAAGCAACAAAGTTGATGAAGAGCAGGTCAGAGAACAAATCCGCGATTACCTCAGTGCCACCGGCCGGGGGGGGTTCCACCCGGATGAAATCGTTTTGGGCGCCGGGGTCCATCCGCTCATCGAACGGACCCTCTCGATTGTCGGGGACGACGGCCCCTTCCGGGTGATGATACCGGAGGGATCTTACGGTCAGTTTTTCCCCACCATCCATGGGACGGGAGGCGAGGACGAAATCTTTATTATCAACCCCGCAACAACCGATACAGCGGCCCTGGAGGCCGAACTGGAAGAGGCATTAAAATCGGACGATGAGATTCCGGTCCGTGCCATGATCCTCTCGTATCCCACAAATCCGGCCGGCCTTTTTTATTCCCCCGAGGCACTTCGGACGATCGCCGAATTTTGCAGGAAACATGACATTTACATCCTTGCCGACGAAATCTTTTTGGGAACGGGACAACCGGCAGATCAAACCTCCCTGTTTAATCTGCCCGATCAGAACGGTCTGAAGCTTTTTTTGCGCGAACACCTCATCGGCCTTTCGGGCCTCTCCAAAGAATTTGCCCTGGGGGGCGCCCGTTTTGGATTTGCCTATACCAAAAACCGCCGCCTTTGGGGCCAATTGGTAGCACGTGAGTTGACACCGGTTAATTCGACTTCCCTCGCTATTGCCTCGGTCGTTTATGAAAAGGATTTCTACGAGCCCTACCAGCGGGTACACCGCGCCTGGCTCGAAGACAAGCGGGTACAGATGGTGGAATTTTTGAAGCCTTACGCCGACGCCGGGCTCGTTTCTTTTCGGGAACCTCAAGGGGGGTTTTTTGTCGAAGTGGACGCAAGTTCCCTGTTTGGCCGCACTTTCTCGATAAACGGCCATGAGTGGACCATCGATGAGAAGGGACAAAATTTCCGGGAAGTGTTGTTTGAAGCAACCGGCGTTAAAATCTCCCCGGTCGGCTGGTCGGAAAGACCAGATACGATCCGGCTGGTTTATTCCATTGAAAATCTCGGCGCGGCCCTTAAACGGTTGGGGCGGTTTTTTGAATCCATTCGGCCTCCACGCGAGCCGGACTCGATACCGGGGAAAGACAACATCGCTCGCACGGAAGCGATGAATATAACCGCAAACGATCTGCGCCGCCAATTCAGCCCCGAACAGCTGGCTGACGTTATTCGTTTGGGTCGTGCGGAAGAAGACAGGCGCTTTTTTGCCGGGCGACACACTTACGGGACACAGACCTTTTTCGCCCGGCATCATCGCTTGTTGGAATTGCTTGACCGACGCATTACCGCTTCGACAATCGGGCGTATCGCCGTTTTTGGCGCGGGGTTTGACCGGGAACGAGCCGAAATCTACGAGCCCTATGAAGTGGCTACCGTCTTTCGCGCGGCCCGAATCGACGTCTTTGACGGAACAGAGCCTCTCGTCGAAACAATCAATGCCCGTCAACCTCCCCCCTTGACGGTGGAGAAAGACCATTTTGGGGCTTTTCCGGAGTTTGGAGATTACCTGGCACGGTTTGGAACGGACCAAACCGTTCTTGAAGAATCCGGTTTTAAAATCCGCATCCCGCCCGAAACAACCGGGCGCGTTCATGCCCAACCGCTTCAGTTTTTCACCATGCCGGTTCCAGTGGAAAACGAATTCGATCTGATTTTTGCCCTCAATATCTTTTCACATCTTTGTTTGTTTCATGACGGGATACAGGACGACGCCACAATCAAATTGTTTCTTGTCCAGCTGTTTGCGGCTTTAAAACGGGACGGCATGGTGATTACCGATTCTCTGCATGATCCGGCCTCCACGGATGATAACTGGACATTCCAATTTCCCGAAGAGGAATTGCGGGCCCTCGGCATTTCGGTGGAGCGGATCGCCATTCCGGTGCTCAATATCGAATCAGCGGAGGAGGAGGAGCCGGAAACTGCCGAGACCCAAGTTGTACTTTTCAGAAAAATCGGCGACGGCACCCCTCTCCTTCGGGAACTGGCCGCTTCCATTAAAGAAAAACTCCGTGCAACCTCCCCCTTCGGATCCCTTCGGGTGATCGAGGGGATTCCGGAAGAGTTGGTCGGTGTCGATATCCATACGGCACTCGATTGGCTTGAAGGTCCGACGGCCATCCACCTCGATTACGGAAAACCGAAAACACGGGTTATCTCGGTCCTCATGCATGGAGATGAACCGAGCGGTTTTGAGGCCATGCTCGATTATTTCAACAATCCGGCCGTCGATCCGGAAACCAATCTGGTTTTTCTTATTCAAAACGTCCGGGCCGCAACGGTGGAGCCCCGCTTTACCCATCGCTTTGAACCGGGCACCAAAGATTTAAACCGGCAGTGGTTTGAGGTTGATGACGGGGAAAAAATTGTTGATCCGTATGTACGGCAGGTTCAAAGATTTCTGGAGAGGTTTGGTGAGTCTCTGGAGGCCATCGTTGATCTTCACAACGACCCGGCCGTTTCCCTCCCTTACGCCATTGTGGTGGAACCGGATGACGCCCTTCCCCGCGTGGTGGAATCCAGGCAACTGGCAAGTTATCTGGCCGGAGAAACACATTATGTGGATGCCATGGACCGGCAGGGAACATTCAGTTTATGGACCCGGCAGATTGCCCCGTCCGTGACGCTTGAATATGGACGCCCGGGCGACAGGGCCGCCCACGCTTTTGCCGCAAGGGCACTCCGTGATTTCGTTTCCGCCCCCGCCGGATTTCTTGAGGAACCCGATTCTCCCACTGTGGATCCCGTGGAGGACAAGTTCCGTGACGAAATGTCCCCTGACCGCATCCGCGCGGCACTCAGCAAGGTTCGTCGAGCGCTCATATTGTACCAAGATTTCGGAGTTGAAATGCCTTCCTACACCTTTTTCGGCATGAACCGCCAAGTGGTTGCGGGCCTAAGCGATGAATTGTACCGCAAGGCGATCAACGACATGCTGGTCGTGGGGGCCGGCTATAACAAAGAGTACCCCCATACCAGCGAGGTCTATGAGTGGCTCACCCTTCTGCCGCAGGTGCGCCGCCTTTCAGTCATCGACGGCAATCTGCAGGCCTTGGAATATCTGGCGTTGAAAAAGAATCCCGATCTTAAAGTGGAACCTGACCTCTACGAGAATGATCCGGGATACCGGGACTATGTAAACAGGTTTATGCCCCTTCATTACAATCCCGCCTCTTACCTTCGTGATTACAAATGGTATCTTCCGGTCGATGAGGGGCTCCCCGGAAAAATTTCCACCACGGCCCTCAACTTCTTGACCAACCCGCTCCCCGAGACAAAACATGATCTGATCGTCTGTCTCAACGTCCTCCACTTGCTCGCTTTTTTCGGCGGCACCGATAAAACGCTGGCCCGCGCCTTTGTGGTTCAGCTTGCCGATGCCTTGAAAACCGGCGGACGTTTGGTCCTTTTCACCCGGTCATCCGATGGAGAGGGAATCCCGTTTACCGAAGAAGAAGCGCGCGTTCTGGGCCTTGAGCGACGGGTGGAAAGTTTTGGAACGCCGTTCAACACATTTATCTTCGCCAAAATCGGCGACGGGACGCCGCTTCTTCGTGAACTGGCGACGCAAATCAAGGCTGAACTGGGAAAAAATTCCTCCGGCGGGCCCAAAGGCCCTCCAGTTAGTGGAAAAACCGGTTCAATCACGAAAAGCAACGAAAAAGCCAACCCGGTTGTCTCGGGGGAACGGGTAGAAGGCTACGGAGATCCCTCCTCACCGCCGTCCATCACGCTTGATCCCGATCAACTGAGAAAACCACTGGGCGGCAACCAGAATCGCGGTGTTTATCGGGTGACAATTGATGGAATCGAAGACCCCCTGATTCTTAAACTTCATGAGCAACATCCATTATTAAAAGAGGCAAAATATGCCGCGTGGATGTCGGATGAAAAAATTGGTCCCCACTTGTATGGAGTATACAAAATCGCACAGGACGGAAAAATTTTATACGGCATGCTTACCGAGGAAATCGACGGCAATCCCGTAAAGATTACCGGCTATTTCTCCCCCAATGCCGGATTGACCCAAAGTGATAAACAGCTTTTCCGCACGTATTGGAACGAGAGAAGCGCGGATGACTGGCGGAGAATCACAAGGGCTTTTACAATGTCAACGTATCAGCCGCGCGATTATGAAATCCTCCTTTCGGAAGACGGCCGTTTAACGATGATCGATGCCGGCAGTTTTTCGGATCTTGAGGGTATTCCCGTGAATAATCGCACACGCCTGTCGGGTCTTTTAAGCCTGGAATCCAAATTAACAGACATGCTTGGTTTTCCACCGGATTCGACAGACATCGTTGCCGTTGAAAGTGATGAGGTCGAAACCGATGTTGTCGAAGATGATACGAGTAAAGTTGAACGTACTAAAGCCGAAGGAGAACAAACAGGGGGCCTGGCTACACCATCCGGATTGCCAAACGGTGGATTCGGTTATCTTGGAAGAATCCCGCAAGGGGCCTCGCCCGCTTTATCCGCCCGTGCGCTTGTGCTGAGAGGACGATAATTCTTCCGTTATCCCGAAGGCGCTTCAAACGAGGAAACCAGGACCTGCCGATGGCCGGCGCCGGAGGGGGGGCTGACAATCCCGTCAACCTCCATCTTTTCGATCATCCGCGCCGCCCGGTTGTAACCGACGCGCAACTTCCGCTGAATCATTGAAATGGAGGCCTGACGGGTCTCGGCGACAATCGCTACCGCCTGATCGTAGAGGGCATCGGACTCCATCCCGTCCTCACCCCCCTCATCATCCGATTCGACCTCAATCGGCTTCAAAATCGATTCGTCGTAAATCGGCTTGGCCTGCTTTTTGAGGAAATCGACAATTCTGCCGATTTCCGATTCGGTGACATAGGCGCCGTGAACGCGGATCATCTGGGAGGCCCCGGGAGGGATAAAAAGCATGTCGCCGGCTCCCAGAAGATGTTCCGATCCCACCGTGTCGAGAATTGTCCGCGAATCGTGCTTGGACGAAACCTTGAAAGAAATGCGCGCCGGAAAGTTGGCCTTGATCACGCCTGTCAGCACATCCACCGACGGTCTTTGCGTGGCGAGAATCAGGTGGATCCCCGCCGCGCGCGCCATCTGCGCCAGCCGGGTGATCGACTCCTCCACCTCCCGCGATGAAACCATCATCAGATCGGCCAGCTCATCGATCAAGATGACAATATAGGGGAGCTTTCCCTCGTGCCGGATTTCATCCTCTTCGGAGAGGGCCGCGGCCACCGACTCGGGGGAAGAGGTCAACAGGGCGGCCCTTTTGCTCTGGTAGTCCCCCTTTTCGATCTTTTTGTTGTAGTTGATGATATTCCGCGCATTGATGTCGGACAAAAGTTTGTAACGCCGTTCCATTTCGCGCACCGCCCAGCGAAGGGCCAGCGAGGCCTTTTTCGGCTCGGTGACCACCGGAAGAAGCAGATGGGGAATCCCTTCGTAGAGCGAAAGTTCCAGCATCTTCGGATCGACCATGATGACGCGGACTTCTTCGGGGGTCGCCTTGTAGAGCAGGGAAATGAT
>JACQOY010000186.1 GCA_016207765.1 Deltaproteobacteria bacterium
CTTTGTGGGTTGCTTCCACCTATTTCACCGAGGGGCTCCCCTACATGATCACGCGCTTTTTGTCGTCGGTCTATTTTACCGACATCGGCGTGCGTGAAGCCCTCCTTGGTTTCCTCAATTTTTTGGGGCTCCCCTGGAACTTCAAATTTTTGTGGGCGCCGCTCCTCGACATCTTCGGCACAAAAAGGGGATGGCTCATCAAAATCCAGCTCCTCATCACCCTTCTGGTCCTCGCCATTGCCGTCTTTGCCGGCATGGATCAGGCAACGGTCACTCATTTTCGGGCCAGCCTCATCGCCTTTCTCTTTGTGGCCCTGGCCTTCATTTCAGCCACCAACGATGTGGCCATCGACGCCTATTATATGGAGGGGTTGAAAAGCCAGGCAGAGCAGGCCACCTACACGGGAGACCGGGTGATGGCCTATCGTATTGCCGTTATCTACGCCCGAAGCGTGTTGGTGGGTATTGCGGGTCTTGCCAACTGGTTTTACGGCTTTGGGGCGGGGGCCCTGACCATGCTGGTCTTTCTCATTTTGCACCATTTTTTGATCCCCCGATTCGAGGCGAAAAGGACCGGTCCGAGGGACACATGGCCCGTCATCCGGCAAAAACTGACCGACTCATTCGTGAGCTATTTCAAACAGGAACGGGTGGCGCTGATTCTGGTTTTTGTGGCCACCTACAAACTGGGGGACGAAATCCTTTTTTCCATGAATACCCCCTTTCTCCTGCGCGAACTGGGGGTGGCCAAGACACAGCTGGCGTGGATCGCCGGTTTTGTCGGCTCATTTGGCGCCATTGCCGGGACCATGTTGGGGGCCTGGTGGATCGGGAAAAAAGGTTTGAGAAAAACCATCTGGCCGCTCACCCTCCTGATGAACATCAACATTCTGGCCTACCTCATTCTTTCGGAAGGGAAACCCGATCCCTCAAACACCCTGGGGGTCACGTTGATCGCCATTGTCCACGGTTATGAGAATATTGCCGGAGGGCTCGGATCGGCGGCATTGATGATCTATCTCATGCGTCTCTGTTCGCCTAAGTTCAAGGCGGCCCACTTTGCCATCGGTACGGCGATCATGAGCCTTGGGTCAACCTTCATCGGGGGTTTTGGCGGAATTATCGTGGAAAAACTGGGCTACACCAACCTCTTTTTCATCGGCTTTGCCTCCACCATCCCCTCCATGGCCCTTCTCTTCTGGCTTCCATTAAAAGAAACGAAAGCATCTTGACCCGTTAAAGGGCCCCATGCTACAGGCAGGAAAATCAAGCGAACAATCCCCGCTTGGCGGGGTTGTGAGCGCGGGGTTCACGAAGTTGCCCCTCTTTGGGGTGGGGCTATTGCGAGGCGAGCAAAATTAAAAAGTTGCGAGTAGCGACATTGCGAGCCGAGCAGGGCCCCAATAAAAATGAAAAAAATAACGATCAGCGGCGTAACGGAAGAAATTATCGAACGGGGCGATTATCCGCCGGAAAAACTCAAAAAAATTCTTAAGGATGAGGTGATTACCATTCTGGGTTACGGCCCGCAGGGGCGGGGTCAGGGATTGAACCTTCGCGACCAGAATTTCAACGTCATCATCGGCCTTCGTAAAGGGTCCAGTTGGGACAAGGCGGTGAAGGACGGCTGGGTGGAGGGAAAAAACCTTTTCTCCATGGAAGAGGCGGCGGATAAGGGAACCACCATTCAGTTTCTCCTCTCCGATGCCGGCCAAATCGCCTTTTGGCCGACACTCAAAAAATACCTTACAGAGGGGAAGTGCCTTTATTTCTCGCACGGATTCGGCATTGTCTTTTCCAACGACACCAAAATCGTTCCGCCGAAAAATGTCGACGTCGTCCTCTGCGCCCCCAAGGGGAGCGGCCTCACGGTGCGGACCCACTTTCAGGAAGGACGCGGCATCAACGCCTCCATCGCGGTGAAACAGGATACCACCGGACGGGCCTTCGACCGCGTCTGCGCGCTGGGAATGGCCATCGGCTCCGGGCATCTCTTTCAGACCACGTTTGAAAACGAGGTGCGAAGCGATTTGACCGGCGAGCGCTGTATCCTCATGGGATTGATTCAGGGGGCGATCAAGGCCCAGTACGAAGTGCTTCGGGCCCACGGCCATTCTCCATCAGAGGCCTATAACGAATCGATTGAAGAGGCCTTTTGTAGCCTCTATCCGCTCATCGCCGAAAACGGCATGGACTGGATGTACGCCAACTGCTCCACCACCGCCCAGCGCGGCGCTCTCGACTGGGCGCCTCGTTTCGAGGCGGCGATCAAGCCGGTGATCGAAGAGTGCTACAGGAGTGTTGAAAAAGGGGAGCAGGCCCGGATTTCCATCGAGGCGAACTCCAAACCCGACTACCGCGACGGATTGAACAAGGAGCTTGCCGCCATCGCCAATCAGGAGATGTGGCAGGCGGGGCGCATCCTGCGCGAATTCCGGCCGGAACGGGCGTACAAAAAGAAATAAAATGAGCATCCGCCAGCCCGCTGTCGCCGGCCAATTCTATTCCGCCGATCCGGATCGGCTTAAAAAAGACCTTGCCTCGATGATCTTTGAGGCCCCCCGGAAAATCCACGCCAAGGGGATTGTCGTTCCGCATGCCGGATACGTCTATTCGGGAAAGGTGGCTGGTCAGGTCTACTCGCAGGTGGAAATCCCGAACCGTTTGATCATCCTCTCCCCCAACCACACAGGACTCGGCGTCCCTTTTTCCATCATGAACCGCGGCGTTTGGCGCCTGCCGTTGGGGGATGCCAAAATTGACGAGGAGCTGGCCGACAAGCTGATGAAAGAGTTTGGCTATCTCGAGGTGGATACGATGGCCCACGCGCGCGAGCACTCATTGGAGGTTCAAATTCCGTTTATCCAGTTTCTCAAGATGACCCCCTCCCCCCATCCCCCTCCCTCGAGGGGAGGGGGGAAGGGGGAGGGTGGTTTCACCTTTGTGCCGGTGACAATTGGGCATGTCTCCTACGCCCTTTGCAAAGAGTTCGGCGAGGCAATCGCCCGCGTTGTTGAAAAAGAAAAAGAGCCGATCCTTATCATCTCCTCATCCGACATGAACCATTATGAGGAGCACTACCGGACGCTGGAAAAAGACCGGTGGGCGATCGACGAGATGCTAAAACGCGATCCCGAGGGGCTCTACGAGACCGTCCACAACAAGGATATTTCCATGTGCGGGATCATTCCGACAACCATCATGCTCACCGCCTGCAATCAGCTTGGGGCGATCAAGGCAGAGCTGGTCGATCACAAGACCTCCGGCGATGTTACGGGCGATTTGTCGGGCGTGGTGGGGTATGCGGGGGTGATCGTGTCGTAGCGGAAGGGCACCCTTGATACGGCTTGTTTTGTGGAGATCGGATTGAATGAGCCGCCTGGTCCAATGTCAAGACCTGACACGATTATGTGAAGCTCATTTCACCATCTTTCCCCCCTCGCCATTCCCCTCATTCATGCTATAATTTTTCAGTTATGGCCATATCCGAAATCGACCCCTCTAAAGTGGCTATGCAAGAGGACGCCCAAGTGCTGGAATCAAAAGGGCCGCAAGCTACAGCGCAAGGGCCCTATTTGGTTAAAGTAACGCCGTTTGATTACACGACGCCGTCCGATTTGGCCGGTCTTTCACGTGCCGATTTTGTTCACCACGTTTCCGACATCCTCCTCACCATTCACAGCGTTACCGGCGCCAAAGAGGCTTTGGCCAAGGCGCGCATTTTTTATATCAATCTCGGTTTGTCGCCGGCTAATCTCAACAGTTTTAATTCTCAGTTTCCGGAACTCAAGAATGCGGTTTTTAAGACGGTACTGCATCTGGCCGATGTCATCCTTTCGGCACGAGGCAATCCGACTCTGGCCGATACTAACGTTGAACTGGAGGCGCTCCGTTTTTTGTCGGGGCTGGTGCAGATTACCGATTCTGCAACAGAACCTCCTTCCGTCTACACGCTGGCACCGGGGCAACTTTACTGGGTCAACCGTACGGCGGATACGAGTTATTCCGGATTCAACCTCACCGATCGCGATAAAACACTTCCCGGTTTGTACGAAAGATCAACCGCCAACCTCGACAAAGCCTCCGGTCTGGGCCTGTATAATTGGCTTTTGGAAGACTTAAACTACGCCTATGTTAATCAGGCCGTTACCTTTGATGATCACAAGGCGGGACGAGGCCGGTTGGTCGATGTTGCGTCACCTTCCAACCTGGCCATCGATCCGGCAAAGGCGCCGGCGTTGTCGGCTTCTTCTGTGGGGGAGCAAGGGACGCAGGCACATCTCTTGGCATTCGATTCCTTCTATGTATCCCCTTATTTTAAACCCCAGGTTTCGGTTGTGCCAAGTACCGAAAATCCCTTCGAGCTTACGGTAGAATCAACCGGCGACGGCCTGCTGATCAAAAGTTTAAACACGGTGTATGAAGACCAAAGCGGGCAGGTGACGGTGCGAATCAACAACGGTTACCAGATCTGGGAGCAGAGTGTGAATGTGATGGTCCTCAACACCATCAACGAGGCCCCCACCGTAAAAATTACGGGGCCCAAAACAGTGGAGGCCGGAAATACGGCCACCTTTTCCGCGAACATTTCCGACCCTAATCCCGCCGATTTTGGCCATCACAAAGTGGTATGGAAAGTGTATCGGGAGGATAAACCGGTTTTCACCACAGAGCCCCAGGCGGTAACGGATGGGGCGGCATCATCGAGCATCTGGATACCCGTCGGTACCGAAAGTGGCCAGTGGCATGTGGAATGTCAGGTGGATGATGGGCATCCCGATCACAACACGGCCAACGACCGGTGGGCCTTTGCGGTAACCGGAAACAGCAATCCGGTTCTTGCCAAGACCCACGAAGCAGAGACAAGGCGGGCCGAGTTTGCCGAATTGGCCAAGGAAACCGGCGGCTCAGTTGTTGTGGGTACCAAAGATGATCCGTTAAGCCCCCTGATGACGGCGTTCACCCTGCAAGCACCGACAAAAGATTATGATATCCTTTTGTTGGTGGATGCCAGCGGTAGCATGGGAAGTGCGACACTTGAGGTTGCAGAACAGGCATCGGCTCTGATGCAACATGTCCAAAAGCAGATGACAGCGGATGGAAAGGTGCGCATTGCAGTAGGATACTATGGGAATAACGAAACTCATCTGGTTTGGCAAAGTGATTGGACAGCCAACAATCCGGATGACTTAGAAAAACTGGGGCGTAATTTTGATACGAACATGCATGCAGTCGCCGTGGCAATAGGCCCGTATGTTTTGGAAACCGCATGGTACTCGTTGTGGGAATTAACCGCCGGACCCAACCCCTACCCTTTTATAAACAGCCCGGAAAGCACGAAGAAAGCGGTACTCTTATGCGACTACGAGGTAAACAGCTCTGAAAATGTCGTGGCCGCAGGCACAGACCCGAGTTTTGACAGAGAGGATGCTGTCAATCTTTTGAAGACCAAAAATATCTCACTTGAGGTCGTAGTGATAGGACCCTCGCATTCGTACTCGCATTCGAATGACATTTATCGGTTGATTCAAGATTTAACCGATATCGATCCTCAGGTTCGTTATGACGCTACACGTTACTTGGTCGGTACTTACGATCCCCGCGTTGTCGAGCCGCTCATTCGATCCTTACAAAATGACACAGATGTTCGAGTAAGAAAATCCGCTGCAAATGTCTTGGGCGTAATTGGTGATCTCCGCGCTGTCGAGCCGCTCATTCAAGCGTTAGAGAACGATGAGAGTGAAGAAGTTCGAGA
>JACQOY010000200.1 GCA_016207765.1 Deltaproteobacteria bacterium
GAACCGATTGAGCGGCTCTATACCCCCAAACATCTCAAGGGTTTTGACTACGCAAAAAACCTCGGTTTCCCGGGTGCATACCCCTTCACGCGCGGTGTCTATGACACAATGTACCGCGGCAGGCTTTGGACCATGCGGCAGTTTGCCGGTTTCGGCGCGCCGGAGGATACAAACACCCGCTTTAAATATCTTCTCGCTCATGGACAGACTGGTCTGTCCACCGCGTTTCATTTTCCCACTCTCATGGGTTACGACTCCGATTCCCCCCGTGCGCGGGGTGAAGTGGGGGTCTGCGGAGTTGCCGTCGATTCCCTAAGGGATATGGAAGTTTTATTCGACGGCATTCCATTGGATGAAGTCACTGTCTCCATGACGATCAACGGTCCGGCGATGATTATGCTCGCCTTTTATCTGGCCAATGCCGAAAAGAGGGGCTTTGACTGGAAAAAACTCGGCGGCACCATTCAGAACGATGTCTTGAAGGAATACATCGCCCAAAATTCCTACCTCATTCCCCCCGAACCGGCCATCCGGATCGTGGTGGATATGATCGAGTTCTGCTCCAAACATGCGCCGCGCTGGAACCCGATTTCCATCTCCGGTTACCACATTCGGGAGGCGGGCTCGACGGCCGTTCAGGAGCTGGCCTTTACGATCGCCGACGGGATCGCTTACGTCCGGGCCTGCGTCGATCGGGGACTAAACGTCGACGATTTTGCGCCGCGTCTCTCTTATTTTTTCAACGCCCACATGGATTTCTTCGAGGAAATTGCCAAATACCGCGCCGCGCGCCGGATGTGGGCAAAGATTATGAAGCAACGCTTCAAGGCCAAAAAACCGGAATCGATGAAGTGCCGTTTTCACACGCAAACGGCCGGTTGCAGTCTCACCGCCCAGCAACCCGAAAACAACATTGTCCGGACAACCCTTGAGGGGATGGCCGCGATTTTGGGCGGCACGCAGTCGCTTCACACCAACTCGATGGATGAAACGCTGGCCCTCCCCACCGAAAGGGCGGTGAGAATCGCTCTGCGTACCCAGCAAATTATCGCCCATGAAAGCGGTATTCCCAATACAATCGATCCGCTGGCGGGCTCCTATTTTGTCGAGGCGCTGACAAACAAAATGGAGGGAGAGGCCTTTGACTATATCAAAAAAATCGACCGGATGGGGGGGATGATCGAGGCGGTGAAGAGGGGATACCCACAGATGGAAATCGCAAAGGCTTCCCATATTTATCAACAGCAGGTCGAAAAAAAGGAAAAAATGGTTGTCGGTGTCAATGATTTTGTTCTCAAGGGGGAAAAACAGCCGGAACTCCTGAAAATTGACCCCCGAATGGAGAAAAAACAGGTTGAAAATCTCAAAAAAGTGAAAGAAAAAAGGGATGGGGGGCAAGTGGAGCATACGCTCAAGGCCCTGCGTAATGCCGCGGGGGGAGAGGTGAACCTGATGCCCAGCCTGCTCGATTGTGCCCGGGCCTATTGTACGATAGGGGAGATTTCATCGGTGCTTCGCGGCGTTTTTGGAGAATATCACGATCCGGGGATTTTTTAGGGCCTAAGGCCCTGTATTTAATTTATGCAAAAAAAATTACGCATTCTCGTCGGAAAACCGGGTCTCGATGGCCACGATCGCGGCGCTAAAATTGTCGCGCGGGCCCTCCGCGACGCCGGTTTTGAAGTCATTTATTCCGGCCTGCATCAGACCCCGGAGATGATCGTCAACACGGCCATTCAGGAGGATATCGACGCCATCGGTCTTTCCATTCTGTCCGGGGCGCACAACTATCTGTTCCCCGAAGTCATCCGCCTTCTGAAAGAAAAAGGGGTCGGCGATGTGGTTGTTTTTGGCGGCGGCATTGTGCCCGATGACGAAAAGGCGGAGTTGAAGAAAAAGGGGGTTGCCGAAATTTTCACTCCAGGGGCCGATACACGGGATATTGTGAAATGGATCAAGGAAAACGTGAAGCCGCGAATGTGATCAGGTTCCTTTAAATACCGGACTTCTTTTCTCCCGTATCGCCCGAATCCCTTCCTTGATGTCTTCCGTTGCAAACGTTTTGGCCTGACAGGTTGAATCGTAGTCGAACATCTGTTCCAGGGTTCCCTGCAGGGCCTTTTGGATCCCTTTTTTGATCATCGCAACCGGGATCGGGCCGTTTTCGGCAATTACTTTGGCCACGCCCCGGACATGCGGCATTAATTGATCGGGTTCATGGATTCCATTCAGCAAGCCCATGTCAAAGGCTCTCTGGGCCGAAAGATTTTCGGCCAAAAGAAGGGCCTCCGCGGCGCGGGTTGGTCCGATCAGACGGGTAACGAGATAGGTGCCCCCCATGCCGGGGGCAAGCCCGATTTTGGCGAAGTTGGCCCCCATTTTGGCCTCCGTTGATGCGTAACGGAGATCGCAGGCCAAGGCGAGGCAAAAACCGGCGCCGACGGCGGGACCGTTGACGGCGGCAATAACGGGGACCCTTATATTTCGGACGCCGAGAAAAATCCGGTAGAACATCTTCAATTCTTTTTTGTTTGTTGCTTCCTTTTTGCGCGTTCGCGACTCAATCATGTCGAGATTGCCGCCCGAGGAAAAGGCTCTTCCCGCGCCGGTCAAAACAACGACACGGATTTCCCGATTTTTGTCAATTTCCTTGCATACCTTCTGAAAGGCCTTGCCCATGGTTTCATCGAAGGCATTGAGGTTGTCGGGCCGGTTAAATGTTGCCGTTGCAATGTGTTGATCGATTTGTAAGATAATGGGATCGGACATATTTTGTCGCCCCCGCGGAGGCGGGGGCCCAGTGGTTTTGACGATTATGGATTCCCGCTTACGCGGGAATGACATACAGACTATTGGTTTCATAACAAAACGACTCACCTAATGAAACAAAATTTTCCTCTTCAATCCTCCTTTCTTGGACGGGTGCCGTATGCCGGGGCGCTAGCCAGAATGAACCATCTTCGGGACGAACGTCTGGCTGATCGGATACCTGATCAACTCCTGTTTCTGGAACATCCCCCGGTCATCACCATGGGACGGCGCAAATCACACGAGGATTTAAAAATCGACCCCGAAGAGCTCAAACGGAAAGGGATTGAATTTGTCGAAACCGACCGGGGGGGGAGGCTCACCTACCACGGCCCGGGGCAACTGGTTGTTTATTTTATCGTCGATATCCGGGCCCGTAAGATGCCGGTCGACCGGCTGGTCTGGACGGCAGAGGAAGGGATCAAGCAGTGCCTTGCCAAGTACGGCATTTTGGCCGATCGCGATGAAAGGAATCCGGGCATCTGGGTTGGAAACAGTAAAATCGCCTCGGTCGGACTGCATGTGCACCGCGGTGTTACCACCCACGGTATTGCGGTAAATGTGAACTGCGATCTGGGCCCTTTTAGTTATATGACCCCCTGTGGTATCGCCGGGGCCGGCGTCGTCAGTCTGGCGGCGTTATCGGGGAATGAATATTCAGTGGACGAAGTAGCCCGTAGTTTGAGACGATACTACGACAAGTTGCTATGACATCCTCCGTCAAAGAAGGCTACAAAATCAGGTTTGTTCCCTGGGATCCGAAGTTTGCCCCCGTTATTTTCGAGTGGTACTACGATATCAGCTATAAACTTTTTTTTCGGGAAATGGATGCTCCCTATACTGTTGACGATTTGAAAAAATTCGATCTCATCATGGGGCGTGCGGGCGTTCGGCTTTTCATGGTCCTTGACAAGGAAACGTCAACGCCTATCGGCATGGTCACCCATTATTGTCTGAAGGGAAAGGCGGGGGTAAACCGGATCGGCATCATGATGGACAAAAAGCACCAGCACAAAACCTACACCATAGAGGCCCTGATTATTCTTGGAGACTATTTGTACAACCGGATGGGCTTCAACAAACTGGTCATCGAGTTTCTGGCCAAAGACTCGCACATTCAGCGCATTGCGGAAAAAGGGGGCTGGAAATACGAAGCGACTTTGGTCTCCGAGACTGTAGTTGATGGCGTACGGGTGGATGAGGTCCGTTATTACATGTTCAAAGACACCTATCTTGAATTATACGGGAATTATTTTGAGGTTCTTGAACTGCAAAAATCCCCCCCAACCCCCCTTCCCCGACAGGGGCCCCTTTCGGGGTGACAAAGGGGGGACAGGGGGGATTTATATCACAATATTTTCTTTGTAGACCCCGAAAACCTCCCTTAGCGCATTGGAAATTTCACCGAGAGTGGCATGGCACTTGACGGCAGTGATGATCTGCGGCATGAGATTCTCTTTTCCCTTGGCCGTCTGCCGGATTTTTTCCAGGGCCGATTGGACCGCCTGATTATCGCGCGATTCCCTTGTTTTTTTCAGCCGCTCCACCTGTTTTTTCTCCAGAGCGGCGTCCACCTTTAAAATATCCCTGGTGGGAGGCTCCTCGGTCCGGAACTCGTTAACGCCGACGATGATCAGTTTCTTTTCCTCGATGTTTCGCTGGTAATCATAGGCTGAATTCTGGATTTCCTGCTGGATGTACCCTTTCTCGATCGCACGGACCGATCCCCCCATCCGGTCGATTCGCTCGATATATTCGTGAGCCTTCTTTTCAATGGTGTCGGTCAAATTTTCAATGAAATATGAGCCGGCCAGAGGATCGACCGTATCTCCGACCCCCGTTTCGTAGGCGATAATCTGCTGGGTTCTGAGGGCAATCCTCGCCGAAACATCGGTGGGGAGGGCCAAAGCCTCATCGCGGGCATTGGTGTGGAGACTCTGTGTTCCACCGAGGACCGCCGCCATTGCCTGATACGCGACACGGACGACATTATTGTCAATCTGCTGGGCGGTCAGCGTGCAACCGGCCGTCTGCGTATGAA
>JACQOY010000185.1 GCA_016207765.1 Deltaproteobacteria bacterium
GAATATATGCCAAAAATTACCGTCTACACCACCACCTATTGTCCCTACTGTGCCGCCGCCAAAACCCTCCTCAAAAACAAAAAAGCGAAGTTTGAAGAAATCAACGTGGAAGGGAATGAGGAAAAAAGGAAGTGGCTTCGCGAAACAACGGGACAGATGACCGTGCCGCAGATTTTTATCAATGACAAACCGATCGGAGGATACCGGGAATTGGTGGGGTTGGAGCAGAAGGGGGAATTGGATGGATTGTTGGTTTCGTAGGGGCAACCCCCTGTGGCAGTGAAACAGCCCCCCTTTGGGGTTGCCCTCGATTGGGCAGGCACGGGGGCCTGCCCCTACCTCCCCAACAATTTCCCCACCGCGTATTTCGTCACCTCACGCCCCACTTCCGCAATCGATTCCGTCAGCGGGATCTCTTTGGGGCAGGCTCGCACACAATTTTGCGCATTGCCACAGTCGTCAATCCCCCCCTCCCCCATCAGCGCCTCAAGTCTTGAATCGCGGTGCAGACGGCCGATCGGATGCCGGTTGAAAAGGCGCACCTGATTGATGGCCGCCGCCCCAATAAACGGGGATTTGTCGTTCACCTGGGGACACGCCTCCAGGCATGCGCCGCAGGCAATGCAACAGGCCAGATCATGGGAGATAATCCGTTCCGTCTCCGTCACCCTCGGCCCGGGCACCGGGTTGTTGGGGCCACCCACGCTGTGGGTGCCACCCATGCCATGGGCGCCGTCGATGGGGATCCAGGCCTTCACCCTTTTCAAGGCATCGAATATTTTGGACCGATCGACAACCAGATCGCGAACCACGGGAAACTTTTTCATCGGCTCGAGGGTAATCGGCTGATCGAGCCGGTCGATGAGGGCGGAGCAGGCCTGTCCAACCTTGCCGTTGATCACCATGGTGCAGGAACCGCAAACTTCCTCCAGACAAGCCGCCTCCCAAACAACGGGAGTGGTTGCAATCCCCCTGGCGTTCACCGGATTTTTCCGGATTTCCATCAACGCCGAAACGACGTTCATCCCCGGTTTTTTGGGAACCTGGAAATCCTCCCAGTACGAATCGGCGTTGGGATTATTGCGGCGTTTTATTTTGACGTAGATTTTTTCCATTCCGGTTTGATGTATTTCAGATTCACATCCTCGTATTCAATCTTGGGCCCATTGGGCGTCCAGCTTGCCTTGGTTGTCTTCAAAAAGTTCCTGTCGTCCCGTTCGGGAAACTCCGGTTTGTAATGGGCGCCGCGCGATTCGTCGCGCAAAAGGGCCCCCAAGACAATCACCCGGGTCAATTCCAGCATGTTGTGCAACTGTCGCGCAAAAACCAGTTCCCGATTCGCCCAGTTTCCCCGATCGGTCAGCGATATTTTTTTCATTTTGAGCTTAAGCTCCTGGATTTTTTCGTCGGTCTTTTTGAGCTTGTCGTTATACCGGACAACCGTTGCGTGTTCGGTCATCCACTCTCCCAACTCCTGATGAAGTTTATGGGGATTTTCATTTCCGGAACGATCGATGATTTCCTGATTGATGCCCCATTGTCTTTTGACCCCCTCCGAAAAAATTGCGGGGTCGGCCTCCCCTTTTTCAAGCCCGGCGGCATGGTGAACGGCGGTGATTCCGGCCTTCATCCCCCCATACACGCATGACAAAAGGGCGTTGCCTCCCAGACGATCGGCCCCGTGATACTGATAATCGCACTCCCCGGCGGCCAGAACCCCGGGAATACTTGTCATATGGTCGTCATCAACCCAAAGCCCCCCCATCGAATAGTGCGCGGCGGGGGCAACTTTTATGGGAACCTTCCGTGGATTTTCGGCGGTGAATTTTTCGCAGGTCTCGACAACTCCTTTAAGCCTTCTTTGAAGAATTTCCTCCGGCAGGTGGGAAATATCGAGATAGACCATGGACCCACCGTCGATTCCCAGCCCCAGCTCATGGATCACCTTGTGAATCGACCGACAGACCAGATTCCCGGGAACCTGATTGCCCTGGTGCCATTCTTCCAAAAAGTACCAAGGTTTTCCATCCCGATAAACCCATAGACGTCCCCCTTCGTCCCGGGCCGCCTCGGATATCATGCGGTATTTGTCTTCTCCCGGTATGGTTGTGGGATGAACCTGAATGAATTCACCGTTGGCGTACCAAGCCCCCTGTTGGTACACCGCCGAGGCGGCGGAACCGTTGGAGAGAACTGAATTGGTTGAGCGGCCGAAAACAAGCCCCAAGCCGCCGGTCGAGACAATGACGGCGGAGGCCGGAAACGCCTTCACTTCCTGGGTGGCCAGATGCATGGCGACAATCCCCCGACAGACATCCCGACCCGCCATGCGGTCATCTTTGATAATCGATAAAAACTCCCACCCCTCGAATTTTTCCACCAACCCTTCCGCCTCGAAGCGCCGAACCTGTTCATCAAGGGCGTACAAGAGTTGTTGTCCGGTGGTATGCCCTGCGTAAGCGGTACGGCAATATTTGGCGCCACCCATGCTATGGGTGCCGCCGACACGGCGGAAATTGATCCATCCCTCCGGAGTGCGGTTGAACATCACCCCCATTCGGTCGAAAAGGGAAATGATCTCCGGCGCCTTGAAGCACATCTGCCGGGGGAGTTCCTGATTGGCCAGAAAATCGCCGGCGGTAATCGTCTCTTGAAAATGCACCTCCGGCGAGTCCCCCTCCCTTTTCGCATCAAGCGCCGCGTTGATTCCCCCTTGGGCCAATACCGATCCGGAGCGCCGGACCGGAACGACCGAAAAGAGTTGAACGGGCCATCCCGCTTCAGCGACTTTGATGACAGCCATCAATCCCGCAAGCCCCCCGCCCACAACGATGATCTTCGGTTTCTTCATTTATATCGGTCCAAACAAATACCCCTTCACAAACCCCAGTATCACCGCAATCCAGAGAGGGGTAGGCGCGTGATGGTAGGCAAAATTCGCAATCATCAAAAAATTCACGAAACTTAAAAACCCGAAAAGGGCCATGCACGCGGTTAGCGCCAACCGCTGGGAATACTTCGAGACGGTGATCCCCCAGACAATCAGGAAAGTCCAGATGCCGTTGGCAAAATGAAAACAGACAGCAAGCGTGCCGACCAGATAGAACCAGACCCGCCACGGCTCTTCAAAAAGGCGCACCATCCAGAGGTACTCCATCGGTTGACCGGTCAAGTAAGAAGCAAGCCGTGTGGTGTAAACGTGATAGCCGACAAAGACAAGGGCGATCATGCCGGTTATCCGCTGGAGGGTGTAACGGATATTCGCCCCGTAACCATACCGGGCAACATTGCTTTTTCCCTGATAAAGGATGATCAGGCCGTAGCCGGCATGAAAGATAAGGGGTAAATAGATAAAAACAATTTCAGCGACAATCAGAAAAGGAATTTCTGAACGAATGGCCGTATTGTACAGGGCAACCCCATCGGGCCCCAAAGATTTGGAATTGGTATAGGTATGCAACAGAAGAAACGCGCCGATCGGAACAATACCTAAAAGGGAATGGAGGCGGCGTGCAACGAAATGTCCGGGAAGCATGAAGGCATTTTGTTCACAATTTGATTTCCTCGACAAGCTTTTTGACGTGAGAGAGCGACTCGTCGAAGAGCTTGCGCTCCTCGCTATTCAGTTTGACTTCGATCACCCGCTCGATACCGCCGGCGCCGATAACCACCGGAACGCCGACATAGTGGCCGTTGACGCCGTATTCCCCTTCAAGAAGGGCGGCGCAGGCCAAAACCCGTTTTTGGTCCTTCAGGTAACTTTCCGCCATTTCGATGGCGCAGACAGCGGGTGAAAAGAAGGCGCTTCCGGTTTTCAAGAGAGCGACAACTTCCCCTCCGGCCATCCGGGTCCGCTGGACGATGGCGTCGATTTTTTCCTTGGGGAGAAATTCGCCGATCGGAACGCCGTTTACCGTGCAAAAACGGATAAGCGGCACCATGTCGTCCCCGTGGCCGCCCAGAACCAAAGCGGTAACATCTCTCACATTGACGCCGATCGCCTCGGCGGTAAAGGCGCGGAAACGGGCCGAATCGAGAACCCCCGCCATGCCGACCACACGGTTTTTTGGGAAACCGGTTATTTTTTTCATCGTGTAAACCATGGCGTCGAGCGGGTTGGAGACAACAATGACAAATGCCTTGGGGGCGTACTGCTTAACCCCGGCCGCAACCGATTTCATGATTTCGAGGTTTTTGGCCAAAAGATCGTCCCGGCTCATCCCCGGCTTGCGGGCAAGTCCTGCGGTGACAATAACGACATCGGAGCCCTCAATTTCTTTGTAATCCTGGGCCCCTTTTAGTTTGACGCTGGAGCCGACGACCGGCGAGGCCTCCCAGATATCGAGGCATTTTCCCTGAGGCAACCCGTCAACAACATCGAAAATGACAACATCGCCCAGTTCTTTCTGCGTGATCAACTGGGCCAAAACCCCGCCGATGTTTCCAGCGCCGATGAGTGATATTTTTTTGCGCATAGAGCAAATCTCCCCTCCTTTGTAAGGAGGGGTCGGGGGAGGTAGA
>JACQOY010000191.1 GCA_016207765.1 Deltaproteobacteria bacterium
CTCCCATCGGCTTAAGGTGGGAATATCCATGCGGGTCGGATCCACCACCGTCGACGGCTCCTGATAGGACAAAGACAAAGGAATGATGAAAAGGGTCAGGAGAAAAGGGATAAGGATCAACCATTGTTTACGGGTTATCCGACGAAAGAATATCCATTCCACCAACAGAATCATCAAGGGAAGCGTAAAACTGTTCTCCTTGGTTTTCATGGCGAGGAGGGTGGAGAGGAGGGAGGCGACGTACCAGACCCGTGACCTTTTGAAGAGACCAGTGACCGGTGACCCGTGACCCGTGACCTGAAGCTTTTGGTCCCTGGTCCCTGGTCCCTGGTCTGTGGTCTCCCCAAAAAGCCTCCACTTCAGATAACAGACCACCGCCAGCAGATAAAAAAGAGTTACCAGTGAGGCAAAACGTTGGACGATGTAGGTGACCGCTTGAGTCTGGATGGGGTGAACGATGAAGAGGAGGGCGGCTATCAATGCGATCCCCTCTCCCCTGCCCCTCCCCCCTGGGGGGGGAGGGAAGGGAGAGGGGAAAACGCGAACAAGAAGCACCACCAACCAATAAACCAAAAACCCGTTGGCGATATGAATCAGCAAATTAACGAGGTGATAACCGAAGACATTGAGGCCGCCGAACTGATAGTTCAGGGCGAAGGTGAGGTAACCGACATACCGGGTTCCGGACAGATTGAGAAAATTGGCCAAATCCCTGATCAGAGGATTCCCCTCGATATTGCCCGTGTCATCGAAAAGGAAAGGATTGGAGAAGGTGTTCGAGTAGATAAGCCCGGCTAAAAGGCAAAAAACAAACAGGACAACTGTTGGCGGGAATTGCTTCGGTTGATTTTCTTTACCGCGGCCTTTGTGAACCATTTACTCCGGAATCAGGGAGCATCCCCACTTTGACCCCCCCTTTTTGGCGGCGGTCTTGGCCCCCTTCTTTCCCTCTTCGGCGGGGGTCTTTCCCTCCTCTACCTCTTCCTCCACTACCGGGGTTCCGGACAGGGCATAATTGGTGAGTTTTCCATCGGCCTGTTTCCAAACAAGCTTTCCGGTCATTGTGTTGCCTTTGAACTCGGCATGCCAGGCAAGCTCAGCGCCGACGGCATCCTTCTGCAGGGCATCCCAAACAAGGCTCCCTTCCTCCCCCTTCTTTTCGGTGAATGGGGCTGTCGGATAACCCCTTCGCTCAAAAAGGGCGGAGGTGAAACTGTCCTCCTGAAAACGGACTTGGTCGATAAACTGGGGAACCGTCTGCCCTTCCTCCGTGATTTCCACCCGCCATCTGCTTCCCGTAAGCGGTGAAGCGGCCAAAACAACCGCGCTCAACATTACAAGAAACGTGCCAACCATGGACCAGCGGATGAAAAGCATACAGACCTCCTTTTATGAATTGATCTGAAATACCTCGCTTAATAAGACCTCTTTTTTGCCATGTTTGCGGAAAAACCGCAATGAGTTTTTATGGAACAAACTTGTAGCCAATCCTCTGAACCGTCACGATATGAACGGGATGCGAAGGATCATCTTCCAGCTTTTCCCTCAAATTCCAAATGTGGGTATCGACCGTTCGGGAGGTGGCTCCTTCTCCCCAAATGTCCGCCAGAATTTTGTGCCGTGAAACCGGGATTCCCGGGTTCTGTACCAGAAGCTTGAGAATCGTGAATTCATTTGCGGTGAGCTTGAGCGGTTTTCCGTCTTTTGTGACCTCGTACCTTTGGAAATCGAACTTGAGGTTTCCAAACGTTGCCACCTGCGGCTCCGGAGCCGTTGTCCGTCTCAATACCGCCTTGATCCGCATCAGAAGTTCCTGCACGTTGAACGGCTTGGCGACATAGTCGTCCGCCCCCAGCTGGAGCCCCAGCACCTTGTCGGTCTCCTGTCCGCGCGCGCTCAAAATAATGACCGGCGTCTTGTCCCCCTTTTCCCTCAAATGCCGGCAGACCTGAAATCCGTCCATCCCCGGCATCATGATGTCGAGGATGATCAGATCGACTCCCCCCTCCTCCGCGGCCTTGAGGCCGGCCTTGCCGTCCCCTGCCGTTTTGATCCGGTATCCCTCCATGGAAAGGTTGTCCACGAGGCCGGTTAAAATACTTTGATCGTCTTCGATGATCAAGATTGTCGACATTTACGTTACCGGAAGCTCGATTTTGAATTCGCTCCCTATTCCTTGTTCGCTTTTGACCCTGATTTTGCCCCGATGGGCCAGGACCGCATACTTGACCAAAGCCAGCCCCAAGCCGCTCCCTTCACGGTTTCTCACCTCCAAATCGGCGCCGCGAAAATATTCCCGGAAGATTTTTTTCCTTTCGGCTTTTGGAATGCCGATGCCGTGGTCGATCACCGACAAGGCGGCCATGTTTCCTTCCCGGAAAAGGGCGACCCGAATCTCGGAGCCAACAGGCGAGTATTTGACGGCATTGGAGAGAAGATTCATCAACGCCTGGGAAATCGATTCAGCGTGGATCCTGACCGGCGGAAACGAATCGGCGATATCCGGCGTGATCCGGTGTGTTTCATTGATCAGATGGGACTGAAACCTTCTCACGGTTTCCTGGACCACCTCGGCCAAATTTTCGGTTTTCATTTCCAGACGCCGTCCCCCCCCTTCGATGTGGGAGAAATCGAGGACGTTGTTGGCCAATTGGACCAGTTTTTCGCTCTCGGCGGAGATGATCCGGTGATACTCCTTGCGTTTTCCCTCGTTTGGGACCCGGTTGTTCTCGAGCATCTCGGAAAACATCCGGACAGAGGTGAGCGGCCGTCTGAGGTCATGAACAAGGTGCGAAATGAATTCGGCCTTGATCCCGGTTTTCCTCAATTCCCGGAAAAGTTCGCCCAGGGTGAAAAGACCTCCGACAAGAATAGCCAGGGCCGACAATCCGACAATTCCGTAATGCTTGGCAACCTGCTCCTTCGCGGTTGCCAGTTCCCCGATAATCACCGGAGATTCCTCATAGACGGCGATCTCATAAGCAAGACCGGCAACGGGTGACCGGTAGGCGGGGGGTCCGAAGTGCTCCCTCCGGCGGATCCCATCAACCGCCACTCCCTGCCGGTTGAAGATCATCACCTCGTCCTGAAAAAGAAGGGTGTGCTTGAAAAGAATCGGGTCAATGATCCGCGGTTCGGTCCGCAGTTTCTCCGGCAGTTTTTGCAATGATGTTTGAATTTCTCCCGCCACAATCCGGGCGATCGACTGGTATTTCTGTTGCACGTTTTTTTCCAGAATCTCCTTTTCCCCGATGACCGCCTGAAGGCTGAAATAGACCAAAAGGGCGGTGGGGGTCAAAACGGTCAGGAGAAACACGAGGACAAGTTTTAGTCGCATTGTTCGCTTTATTTATTTGGGGGGCCCGGTTTTTTTCTCGCCGGTTTTGGCCTCGATTCTTTCCCTCAATTCGTTCAACTTGGCAATGAGAACGGCCCGTTCCTGGATGAGTTTCTCGGCAAGCTGGTTTGCCTCGGCAAGTCGCCGTTCAATGTCGGGGCTTTCCGTCGGAACGCCGGATGTTCCGGTGGTTACCCGCGCCCTGGCCCATTCGGCCTGGAGATTTTTAACAGCTGTCAGAAGACGATTTCTCTCCTCCTCAAGGCTTTTCCGTTCCCGCTCGGTTTCCTCGAGTTGAGTCTCCAAAACCCTTGCCTTTGTCCACGTACGAAATGGTTCCGCAAACGGGCCGATTGTCACCGCAAGGGCAACCGCTGTTGTCAGGGTTACTGCGTACACGGCCAGAAAGAACCTGGCGATTTTTGACACCGGGAGACGTTTCTTCATAGAACAAGAGGAATTATCATAACATACGAAACCTCTCCTCGTCCAATGAGATTAACAGGTGTTAAATTAATAGGGGAAAATCCCCGGATTTTTCCGGATGTATTCCCGCCGTCGGTTGGCTTTTGGATCCGCCATTTTTTTCAGGAATTTTTCAGCTTCCCTGGCGTAGGAGGTCTCGGGGTAAACCGCCACGATCAGCCGGCAGTAATACTCGGCTGTCGGATAGTCTCCGGTCCCCCAGAAGGCCCGCACGTTCCTTACCCATTGTTCAGCCTGGAACACATCCGCCTTGGAGAGATCCAACAGGGGGTTAAGCGACGTTTGACCGTAGGCCGGACGAAGAGAGGCCGATCCTTCGACTCGCCACGAGATTAAGTCCGCGGGTTTGCCCAGGATTGACAGAAGAAAAAAGAGGAGGGGGATTATTTTTCGCATCGTTACTCAAGCAGACGATGTTTTGTCCTTCGCTTTGTTTTGGCCTTCGTTTCGGGAATTTCTTCCTTGGACAGGGCCGTCACCGTCGACTCTTCCGTGATCCCCGCCGCAATGGGGAGAGTAACCTGGGCAATCGGCAGGGGGCGAGCCCCCGGAAAAGTTTCTTCCCCCGTCATGATGTGGGGGGTGAGCAAAACGCTCAACTCCGAGTTGGACGCATGGTCGTCGGAAGAGCGGAAAAAGATCCCCAAAATCGGGATACGTGAAAGGATGGGCATTCCCGAACGCGTCTTTTGCCGGCGGGTGGCCATGAGCCCCCCGATGAGCACCGTTGCCCCGTCTTTGACCATGACCGTTGTTTCGGCGTTGGTGCTTTCGACGATCGGGATCTGGTCCCCCTGGGATGTCGTCAAAAATCGGGTGACCGAGCTTACCTCCGGCTTGATTTTCATCGTGATGAAACCGTTGGCGCTGATGTTGGGGGTCACATACAGGGTGATGCCGACATCCACGAAGGTGACCTGTTGGGCGGTCGTGGTGGTTGCCTGCGACTGCGTCACGCTGGAAGTGGTGTAGGCCTCCTTGCTCCCCACCATGATTTTGGCCTCCTGGCCGTCGAGTGCGGCGATCTGCGGCGTCGAGAGGATGTTGGTCTTTCCGTAGGTTTCCAGGAACTTCATGATGATGCCGGAGCCGGAAAAACTGGTTGAAGTGGTGCCGTCGGCGTTGGTGGTGGTTTCGGGCGCGATGGAACCAAGGGTCATTTGGCCGAAAGAGCTCAAATTGAGGGGAAAAGTCTGCTGAAAATTCCCAAGGGCCGCGCTGGCCCAGTCGATTCCCCCCTGAAACCGGTCGTTCAACACCACCTGAACGATTTTTGCCTCGATGTAAACCTCGCGTGTTTTTGTGTCGAACGCCGACACCAGATTCCGCATTTCTTCAATTTTGTAGGGAAGGTCGGAGACGATCAGACGGTTGGCCCTCTCATCGACATAAATCTTGCCCAAATCTTTGGTGAGGGAATCGACGAGTTTCTCCGAGATATTGTCCGCCTTGGCGTAGTGGAGGTCGAAGACCTCGGAAACGGTGGGAGGAAGGCGGACAATGGTCGGAAGCTCCTCGTGGCGGATGATTTCCTCCATTTCCGCGATTTTTTCCGGCGTATCGGTGATGACCACCGTGCCGGTCGAATCGTCGTACACGACCCGGCCGATGGCGCTTTTGGCATGCTCAAGCATGGCCCCCACGTTTTTGGCGGAGGCGTACTGGAGACGGATGATCTTTGTCTCCCGCTTGTCGTAAAATTCTTTCCCATAAAGCGCCTTGTATTCCTCCTCCGTCATGACCCGCATGATGTTCCCCTTGATGGTGTAAGCCAGACGGTTGGTGGAGAGGATGATGTCGATGGCGTCCTTTAAGGAGACGTCGTTTAGGAGAAGATTGACGTTTCCCGCGATACCCGAGCCGCCGACCAGATTGAGGTTTGCCTTTATGGCCAGGTATTTGAGGACATCCGAGACATCGATGTCCCGGAGGTCGAGCGATATGTGCGTTTCCAGAAGCGAGGCTGTGTCCCCGGGCGACTCGGGGACTTCGGAAGCGGTCTGTGGAGGCTCGATTGTCCGTTCCTGCGAAAGGACCTTTAGGCTTTCTTTCTTTTCCGGCGAAAGGGTTTCCGGCGTTTGTGGCTGATCTTTAGTTGCTTCTCCCGTTTGGTCCGCCGCAGGCGGGGCGGAGGCTTCGGTTGTTTTGGGTGGAAGTTTGGGCTCCTCCCCGGTAGCCGCCTTGACGGAGGGTTCCGAAGAAGTGGTTGTTGATCCCTTGTTTGTCTTGGTTGTGCCGGATGACGTCTCGGTCGATGTCTCCGGGGATGTTGTCGAAGTGGTGGAAGAAGAGGTTGTAGCTGTCGGCGAAGTGGTGGTGGAGGTTGTCGACGGGGTTGTGGTGGAGGTTGTCTGTGCAAACACAGGCAGAGCGAAAAGGAGAATAAACAGGGCGGGAATCCTCATAGTATCTCCTTTGTCTCTCCCTCGTATTCCACAATCACCCTGTCTCTGAGAATTTCCTTCACCAGAACCCCTTTCAGCTCGTCTCCCTGTTTGAGAAAAAACGTCCGCCCCTCGCTTTTTTCCCGGATCATCGCTTCCGGCCTGGTCCCCCATGCGATGCCGACCAATTGCAGGCTTTCAAACACGCCCGAGGGGGCGGCCGGACCGGGAGGAGGAACAGCGGGGGCATCAGGCGGTGGAGGTTCTTCCGTCTTCGGTTGAAAGAGGTTTCGGCTCGTAATGGGGGTCAAAAACTCTTCAACCGGAATGGGGTTGAGATCAACCTGCCCCTCAGGGGGGCGGGTGCCCGCCACCAGACTGTGCATCCGGCTGATATCGGGTTTGAAATAAAAAGCGTTGATAACCGCAAGGATCAACCCCAACACAATAACCGTTCCAAGGATCTTGTTTAAGCGGCCAAGGCCCGACCCGGGGACCGGTTTTTTGCCCGGCGCGGGGCCTCCCTGTTTGAACACCGACCAGATTTTTTGGACGAATCCACCTCCTCCCCCCTTGCCCGCAAAAGGGGATTCTCCACCGCTCTGGATCACCTGAAGCAGTCTTTCTTCCGCGCTCAGTTTCATCCGTGATGGATCGCCGGGGGGAGCGGTCAGACCGAGTATCATCACAACTGATGTTCCTCCCATTTCTCGGGGAGAGAGGCCTGTCCGGCGGCGTACAGGATCCCGTTTTCTTCCGAGATTACTTTTTGCACGATTTCCTGATCCACCACGTTCCTGTTTTCCATCACGATACGCTCCAGGAGGTTGTGACAGAGCGCCGTGGTCCGGCGGGGGTAACCCTCCGAATAGACATGGATCGGTTCAAAGGCGTTTTCCGCAAACAGGGGGGTCTTGGAGCGGTAGCCCGCCTGTCTCAACCGAAAACGGATCATCTCTTTCATCTCGGATGAGTCCAGGGGATTGAGAATGTATTTGAGGGAAATGCGGTCCCAAAAATTCTTGAGTCCGGTGATTTTCGGGAGAAGTTCGAGCTGAGACATGAGAATCAGTTGAACCAGCTTGAATTCGTTTGTTTCGAAATTCAAAAGCGTCCGAAGAATTTCAAGGGAAGAGCGGTCAAGTTTCTGGGCCTCGTCGATCAGGATGACCACCGTTTTTTTCTCCTTGAGGTTCACTTCGAGGAGTTTTTTCTCGATCGCGTCGAGGTAGTCGGCGGCGGAAGGGTACTCGCGGGAGACCGGAGCGCGAAACAACTCGGCCAACTTTGCGAGGAATGTGTTCTGGGACTGGAAGACAGGGTTGAGGATGATGTGAAAATCGAAGCCCGCATCCTCGGAAATAATCTGAAAAAGCCGTCGGGAAAGGGTTGTCTTGCCCGTTCCCACGTCTCCCAGAATCAGGCTTAGGCCGCGTTTCAACCGGAGGGCGATCAAAAGCCGGTAAAGCGCCGCCTTGTGATCTTTTGCCTGGTAGAAAAGAGACGGGTCGGGACTTGTGGAAAAAGGTTCCTTTTCAAGACCGAGCAATCGGTAATAACTCACTTTTAGAACTCCCCCCTTCCTGCCTAACAAATCGGTTTGAAAAAGGCCAGATAATTTCGGGTTTACTCGCAAGCTTCATCGTCGGTCAGCGTGGGGCAATTTGCCGCCGTGCTGATGCAAATGGCCTGAACCGTGACCGCGAGATGCGTTGTCACCCCATCGCCCGAACGGACGGTGAAGTTGAGCCTTCCCGAGTTCTGAACGAAGAGAAACTTCATCTCGTCGACGGTTGTCACTTCGCTTCCGCCGTCATCGAAGACCTCGAGGTCCTCTGTGCCGGCAAGGGTGAGCGATTCCCACGTCCTGTTGACCGATGCCCCCGAAATGGTGATTCGGGCCCGGATGTCGTAGCTTTTTCTGTCGTATTCAACGCAACCGTCCATCCGGTAGATTCCCGCCCGGGGAAAGCCGTCGGCCACATCCCCTGAGTCAAAGCTGAAGGTGGATCGGCAGATGCCCATGTAGAAATCGTCGGAGAAGGCGAGAAAGTCCGCCAGCTCTTCATCAAAGGAGTTGCAGGCGTCCACGTCCGTTCCGGCCAAGGGATCCCAAGCGGTCTCATCATCGTTGAGGCTGTTGTCCTCATCCGCCAGTCCGCAGGCCGCGGTCAGCCCGGAATCGTCGGTGTAGGCCTTGTGGGTCAGAATCAGTTCGTCGGCATTGGTGAGGGTTTCAAGAAAAACGGAGTCACTCGGCAGAATATCACGGTCGGAGCAGGGGGAGACATCGGGAAAGTCGCCATCGGTGAGGGAAGGCTGGCCGGAGTCGTCGGTATCGGAGACGGAGCCAAAAAGGGAGCAACCGGTCAGAAAAACGTGAACGGCAACGAGGAGAAGAAAAACAGCGAGGTTTTTGAAAATCATGCTTAAGCCCCGTCCCGGACCCTTTGAGGGCACCTCTAAAAACTATCTTCTACTGCAAAAACATGCTCTGGCCTGCGACTTCGTCAGATTTCACAAAAAGTCCTCAACGTAGCACTGTGGCTACGTTTCCGGGCTTTTTGCTTATCTTCCTCGTCTCGGCTCAGATCATATTTTTTCGTAACGAACATAGTTTTTAGAGGTGCCCTTAAGCAAAATCGTATCATTCACCCGATTGGGAAGACAAGTGGTTTGAAAGAAGTGATTGAATATTTTACCTGCCCGGCTAGTATCGGAAAAAAGCGAAACATCCGGCTTTGCCGGTGTTTCGCGCGGGGGTATGGGGGCCATTGCGAGGCGAGCGAAAGTCAAAAGGTTGCGAGTAGCAACATTCCGAGCCGAGCAGGGCCCCCAATATAATGGGTGCTTAGCTCAGTGGTAGAGCGCCGCCCTTACAAGGCGGATGTCGTAGGTTCAAATCCTACAGCACCCACACCTGATCACAGGCCCACGAAGCGGAGGGTCTCAAATCCTGATACCACTTAATAGCTTGACGTTTTCCTTGCCGGCATATTAGCGCAGGGCTGGATCAACCATGGGCGAGTCAACACCAGAAACAAGAGCATCACCGGATCCCTACGCCGATGCGGCCCGTCAGGCTGTCTGGCAATTCTACGCCGAGGAAGGCCTGGTGGATTTTTCCGCCCAAATCCAGGCCCTGCCGGGGGCTTTTTCACCCGAGCACGTGCAGGACACGGAGCGCTTCAAAACCTGTTATAAAACTGATTCGCTTCCGGCCCTCTGTTTGGCCGAGGTTATCGATGGCCGGAGCGCGTATCCGGATACGGACCGACAAGAGTTTATGGATTATATCCGGCCGTGGCGGAGGCTCCCCATCGGGGTGACGCGCGGACTTGATGAGTTGATCGTCTACGCCGATCACGAGAAGGTCCCTTACTCAGCCCTGCTGGCTGTGATGAACGGCATGCGGAAATTCGGTTTTGAGAACGCCGCCGACATTATTGCCCATGTCGAACCGAAGGTCCTTATCACCCAGATGAAGTGTGTGGCCCTGTTGACGCGATTGAACCAGTTGCCGCAACCGTCTTGGAGTCACACACAGATCATGCCCGAACGGGTGCGTCAGGGGGTTCAGGCGATGCCCGGGGAAATCATCACCGCGCTCAAGAATTGGGAGATCACTCCGCAGTTTTTGGAAGGGCGTGATTTCAGAAATATGACGTTTTTGGCCCAGTACAATAACGAGAAAAATCATGTGGAATTTTTCACGGTTCCCTCCCTTTTTGAACCGCTCGACAACCTGATCCTTTTTCATGAACTTTTCCATGCCTGGCAAGACCTGCGCGATTTCGCTCAAAGTGCGGCCTATGCCGAGCGCGACGCCTATCTTGCCTCTCAGCTTATGGTAATCCGTTATGCCCAGTCGGGGGGTTCTCTGAATCAGGAACTTCTGGAGGCCGTCTTTGCAGAGATGGATGAGGAATCCGTAAAGCGCGGGGCTTCATCGCTGGCGCAATCGGGAGTCGAGGACCTCTTGGACAGCACGCCGATGATGGGAATCATGGAAGGGGTTGAAGAAATACCGGATATCCCCGGCATGGTCGATCCTGATCGGACCGCCCGGGAAACGGCCGGGATGTTCTGGCCGGCCTCAGGGGCAACAGAAAC
>JACQOY010000183.1 GCA_016207765.1 Deltaproteobacteria bacterium
ATATTGACTCTATTTAATCGATATTGCTACAAGGAAGTTGTTCGCTTGTGAGCGAGCGACGGATTTATTCCGCGCGAGCGAACGGGGGGTACGGGGGCGCCGGAGGCAAAGCCCCCGATCTAATGGTGACGTAGCTCAGCTGGGAGAGCGCCGCAATGGCATTGCGGAGGTCGCCGGTTCGACCCCGGTCGTCTCCACCATCCTATAAATTTTACTGGACTATTGCGGCGCTCATCCGCCGAAGGCGGATCGCGAAGCGTGAATGGGGGTGAAGGCAATCCGGCTTGGCCGGTTGCCGAGGGGGAAATACCTTTCCCCCTTGTGATAAACCCGCAATGGCATTGCGGAGGTCGTGGGTTCGATCCCCATCGTCTCCACCATCCAGAAAAGGCTAAGGAATCAAAAAGCGGGGTCGCTCGATGATTTTCTATGGCCGTCAGACCGGTAAAACCAGAAGCGGATAATCTCTTTCCCTCTACCACACCAAGGGACCCAGAAGGCCAAGGCATCACTGCACCTCCTCCGTCCCCTTTGCCTCCCCCCAACCCACTCCCAGAGGCAGAGTTTGGCCGACCTTACACCGTCCGCCTCCAGTCCCATTCAGAGGCCCCAACAGCGGCTACCCCTCACGCGGTCATGTGTCCCACCTGTTGGCGTGAAAATATCCGCCGTGAGGAGGACCACCAATACTGCATCCATTGCGGCGACTCAATCCGACTGGGCCGTGAAATCGCTCCGCCGACCAAAAAGAAGGATGTCGCCGTGATCTTTCTCAAGGTCTCAGGATACGAGAGAGACGAACCGATTCAAACGCTTAAAAATTTACAGACCCTCAGGAATATTATTTCCGATATTGCCTCAACGCTCGGGGGTTACGCCAAATGGATGGAAGGGGATGAGGCCCTTCTTGTTTTCGGAACACTCGAGGAGGAAAAAAACACCCCGGAATCCGTCCGCCGCTCAAATGTGATGCGGGCCCTCCATGCCTGGCGGATGATTCATGAGCAGATCGATCCGGTGGAATCGGAAGATTTCGATCCAAGTGCCGTCTGCATCACTGCAGGAATGCACCTGGGACAGGTTGGATCGGGGGTACTGGGGATAACAGGTGAAAAAAATCCCGAAGTTCTGGGTCCGGATGTGAATTATGCCTCCCGTGTTTTCGGCATGGCGCTAAAAAAAGGGGGGCTTGTGGTCAGTGAACCTTTCCTCACAGCCCTGAGGGAATTCGGTTTGACTACAGAGGTAATCGCCGGACGACAAATGGTTTCATTGAAGGGATTCGAGGGAAATCACGCCCTTTCTTCACTAAGCCTTGAGACCGTCGCCGATATTCCCTATCCGGCGCCGGCCGGATTAACGCGGGAGAGCGATCATTCCATCTGTTCACGTCACCAAAAGGTGGAAACCCGCTTTTGTCCTTATTGCGGGAATCCCTCACCGGTTGGCCACATCGAAAAGGACAAGACCGTTGAGGAACGAACTTTTTTTCTTCTCTCAATTGATGTGGTGCGTTTTTCCACCGTTACAGCCAACATGGACCCGGCAGACGTCTTTCAATGGGTGAACAATTTTATCGGTCTTGCCGAACCGGTCATCGCGCGCCATCATGGAGTCACTTTAAGTCGCCGGGGGGATGAACTGGTGGTTCGCTTCGGGGTTCCTTCGGTCGGGAATAACGCTCTCAACGCAGTTTTGGCGGCATTAAAAATTCAGGAGGGGGTGGAGAGGTTTGATGCAGAGGGAGGAATACCCCCTCTGCATATCCGAACGGGAATTCATGCCGGAAAAGGGCTTGTTCAGGGTTCCATTACACTCAGCAACTCCATCCGTTTCGCCCGGGAGCTTCAGGCAAAGGCCCCGATTGACGGGCTTTTAATCGATGAGGCCACAGCCGCCGAGGTGGCAGGTTTTTTTGTCCTGGAGGAAAGAGAATCGGCGCAGATGGTTAAGGGGGCCGATACCCAGGCAATCGAATTGGCGGGCCAGAAAAGAGAAGAGGTCCCGATCACCGGACGGGAGAGCAGGCTTGAGCTTCTTCAACACCATTTCGGTCAGGTGGTCCGGGAGGGGGAACCTCGCGTTGTTGTTTTGACGGGGGAAGAGGGAAGCGGACGTCAATCGGTTCTTCGCCGGTTTTACAGTCAGGAGGATCAAGTAATCCGTCTTCGCGGCCATGGAACCGAATGGCAGTACGATCCGCTCCGTGCGGCGCTCCGTCGGCGAATCAGCGAGGACGCTCCAAGCGGTTTGATGTTTGAGGAAAGCGGGGAACTCCCCTATGGCTTTTCTTCAACCGCCGAAATGATCTTTGATCTTCTCTCTTATTATACCGGCCTTTCCGCCGGAGAAGGGGAAGGAATGGGGTATCTTCGTCAGAATCCGGAACAGTTCAAGGAATGGACGGTCCGGGCGATTGCCCTGTATCTCTCGCGTCTGGCGCGGGAAAGGCCCGTTGTTCTGGAATTGCATCCCGTTGGCGATCCGGATCCCGAATTTTTGGCCTTTTTGGGGCAAGTCTTGCAAAAAGTCGGTTCGCATCCCCTCTATCTGGTCTTGACAAGCCGGAACCAGCCTGCGCAACCGCTCCCCTGGCCGGCAGAAACAATCTCCTTTCCACCGCTTGACCATGATGCAACCGCCGAGCTCATTTGGGCGGTTTTATCCAAAGAACACTCTCTCTCCAATGAGGAGGAACCGACTGTTTACATGGATGACGAACTGATTGATCACCTTTATAACGAAACAAAGGGGCATCCTTCTTTTGTCATTTCCTGGACACGCCATTATTTCCACAAGGGATGGATCATTCACCAAGACACCGACGGCAAATGGCATTTGAATCTGCCGGAAGGATATCGGCGGGAGGAGGGATTTATCGACCGCATTCTCGTCGAAAGTCTTGATCATCTCAAACTGAGCGCGCGTGAAAAAGGGCTTCTTGCCGCCGCGGCGGTGATGGCGGGGAGGGATGGAACCTTCTGGCCCGACGGGCTGGTCCGTCTTCTGGACAATGGATGGCTCCCCGGCTTTGAATCGGAAATGGCGCTCCATGAGACACTCGCCTCGCTGGAACGGCGCGGAGTTGTGATTTCACAACCTGATTCTCCTTTTGGCAATCTTGCCGCCTATCGTCTTGCCCCTCCTGCTCTGGGGCAAGCTGTTTATCGAATCTATACCACTGTCTTCGGTGCCAAGCAGATCAACTTACACAGGGAGTATGCCGCCTGGTTTGGGGGTTTAAGGGAAAAAGAGGAGGCGTTGGGACATGCGGTGGCCGGTTTTGAAGCAACCCACCAGGCAGGGGCGGGGTGTTGGGAAGAGGCTTATGCCCGGTATATCGAGGCAATTGAGCGTGCGGAACAGACCGGTTTGAATCTCAACGCGGAAATCCTCCATTATTCCTACAAGGCTGAAAAAGTTTTGGAGCGCTGGAACCCGTCCAACCGGGCGGAAGAAGAAATCAGTCTCCTTTTGAAACGGGGAAAAATTTTTGAACGGACCTCCGACCGGGAGAAATGGGAAACGACTTTGCAGAGGGCGGAGGAAATCGTGGAAAGGAACGGGGCTTTAATTCCTGATCTCTTGAAGATCACCGTTTTGATCGCCCGTTTGGGCTACACCATCAAGTGGGAAAATGATCCGGAAAAAGTTCAGGTGGAAAAGAGATTGTTGGAAACAAGGGCGGCCGACCTTCCCCTCGCGTTGGCGAGTCGTTTTTATTTCGAGGTCGCGCGGAGTTTTTCTTTTGCCAATTGGTATGACGCGTCTCTCAAAGCCTATGATAAAGCCCGAGAATATGCCGAAAAAAGCGGTGATCCGCGACTCATTGCAAAAACGTCAACCGGCCGATCGACCCTTTTGGGTCGATTGGGGAAATGGAATAAATCGCTTGCGTCCGCCGGTAAGGCATCAACCCTTTATAAGGGCTTAAGCGATTCACAAATCGGAGATCGTGATACCCTCTGTTTTTGTCTTCTCAACATGGCCGAGTGTTATCTCAATCTCGGTCGTTATGTGAAAGCCTCATCAGTCCTCGATCAGGCCGTGCAGATCGCACGCAACATCGACAACAAGATGGGCTTGAGTTACGGATTAATCGCTCTGGGAATTGTGATAGCCTATAAGGGGGGCCAAATGGACAAGGCGATTGAAAAGATCGATGAGGCGCTCCGCTTGGGGAGACAACGTCAGGACCCGGAAGTCGTGATGGTGGGGCTTTTTAGCCGCTCGATGCTTGTTTCAAGGAAAAATCCGATGGAAGGGATTGAAAACGCCGAAGAAGCGCTTCAACTCCGGGTTTCCCCCTCCTACGACGCCGTTGCCCATTTTGCCCTGGGTCTTGCCTCCTATAGGGCGGGAGAAATTGTTCGGGCTGAACGGGCGGTTCGGCGGGCCCTGGAAATTCGCAAAAATCTCGGCGGTCCCATCGCTTCTTTCGATCGGGAACTTTCCGAATTCGCCCCTTTTCTCTTTCCCCATGATTCTACCCCCTTCCCCGGTTTGACCGGACCTTCTCCCTCATCACCCTTGTTGACCGATCTTATCTTGCCCCAATCTGAAAAGCCTCAAAGTGAGGTTGACAAGGCCGAACCGGAAGATGATGCCGCAGAAAAAACCACGCTCCCGGAGGTTCAGTCGCACACAAGGAACCCCCTCTCTCGGGGAATGATCCCCTTCCTCACAGTGCCGGTAACCGCCAAAATACCTGTTGTCCTCAAGTTGGTGAAATAAAAAACCCGGAACAAAAAAAGAACTATCTCTTCGGCGTTCTTCCCCTTCCCCAAGAACCAAGCGCCCTACCGGTGCCAAGATCACCGTGGTTATCAGAAACAGCAGAAACTGCTGTCTCATCAGAGGTCCATTCCGCCTTCACCGAAGGCAAAACAACCAGCATGGAAAAAATAACCACTAAAAATGATATATATTTAATCATAGGATCTTCCTTTCGTTGCTTCCTTCCTTGAATAGACCCTATGATTGCAAAGAT
>JACQOY010000184.1 GCA_016207765.1 Deltaproteobacteria bacterium
CCAGAATGGCGTAGCAAGATTAAATCTCGGAATAACAAAAAGCCGTTCCATTGGGAAAAAATGATCGGCCAAATTCTGGCAAATGTTCCGTGGGGGCACCATGTCCTCATCTTGAAGAAGATCAAATCATTTCCGGAAAAACTATATTATCTAAAGGCTACGGCGGCATTGGGTTGGAGCCGTGATGTTCTCTTGAATCAGATCAAGGCCGACGCTTATCGTCACTTCATGAGAGACAGCAAAACAAGCAATTTTAAGTTGGCCTTGCCGGTTTACCTGGCGGAACAGGCGGAAGAAACTCTCAAGAGTTCCTACAATCTGGAATTTCTGGGCATCAAGGAAGCCATCCATGAACGTCATCTGGAAAATCGGCTGATTGAGAAGCTCAAGAATTTCATCCTCGAACTTGGGTACGGATTTTGCTTCATCGGCAATCAGTACCGTTTGGCGCTTGGTGAGAACGAATATTTTATCGATCTTCTTTTCTATCACCGCTTTCTCAAATCACTTGTGGCTGTCGAATTGAAGACCGGCAAATTCAAGCCGGAATATGCCGGAAAAATGGACTTCTACCTTAACCTGCTCAACGAATCGGAAAAAGCCCATGACGACAAACCCTCCATTGGCATCATCCTTTGTGCCGAGAGAGATAAGTTGGAAGTTGAGTTTTCACTGCGAACAAAAACCAATCCCATCGGTGTGGCGGAATATAAACTTTATCAAAGCCTGCCTGATAATTTGAAGGGCAAATTGCCGACTTCAAAACAACTCACAGAAGGGCTGAAATGAAACCCTACATGATCGGCAAAGGGCCGGCAACCCGCTACGAGGTTATTCAATAATGAATACTCAGGCCATAAACTTCAGGCCCGATACCTGCCAAAAATCCTGCCAACATGGCAGGATTCCTGATTGGATTTCGGCGGGTGAATATTACCCATCTCGACCCAAAATGCCCACCGGCGGCTGAAAAAATCCCGGAAAAATAACTATTGTTGCCCCCCCTCCTAACTGTTAAAATATTAGTATAAGCATGACGCGCCACATCAATTCGACGCATCGTCTCCGTTAGAGATCAGTCTGTTTCAAGGCTGTTCTTTAAAAAGTCTCATAGCCGTAAAAAATCCGATCTTCACTCGTCTCACTTAGTCTTTAAGCCCGACAAACTTTTATTTTAACCAAGGGGAGGAAAAATTATGATCTCAGAGAAAGAACTGTTGCACCTGATTCAGGATGCCGAAGAGATCAAACATTTCAAAGAGCTCAACTGGCGCGGCACATTCAACGACTACCTGGGGATTTTCACGAAAAATCCCAAGGTGTCGCGTAGCGCCTACCAGCGTCTCTACGACATGGTGGTGTCCCACGGCATGGAGGAATACAAGGAGCACAAAAAGACGATCGTCAAATATAAATTTTTCAACGATCCGTACGACAACGGACGAGACGGCATCTTCGGCCTCGACCTGCATTTGATGAAACTGGTCAATGTGTTCAAGGCGGCCGCCCGCCACTATGGGCCGGAAAAAAGGGTTCTGCTTCTTCATGGGCCGGTGGGGAGTTCCAAATCGACCATCATCCGCCTTTTGAAAAAAGGTTTTGAGCACTATTCGCGCACGCCCGAGGGGGCCCTGTTTACTTTCGCGTGGGTCAAAAAGGGGGGGGATTCGGCCAAACAACTCGATGCCGTTTTTGGAAACGCCGATATTATTCCCTGCCCCATGCACGAGGAACCGCTTCACTTGATTACCTTCAAGGCCCGCGAAAAACTCCTGACCGAGGTCAACAAGTCCCTCCCCGTGGAGGAGAAACTTCATATCGAGGGGGACCTCTGCCCCTCCTGCAGGTATGTCTACAATGCCCTGTTTGCCCATTATGAAGGGGATTGGAACAAGGTCATGAGCCATATCGAGGTAAAGAGGCTTATCCTTTCGGAGAAAGACCGGGTCGGGATCGGCACCTTTCAGCCCAAGGATGAGAAGAACCAGGATTCCACCGAGCTGACCGGCGACATCAATTACCGGAAAATCGCCGAATACGGCTCCGAGTCGGATCCCCGCGCCTTCAACTTCGACGGCGAATTCAATATTGCCAACCGCGGATTGATTGAATTCATCGAGGTCTTGAAGCTGGATGTCGCCTTTCTCTACGATCTCCTGGGGGCGAGCCAGGAACACAAGGTGAAGCCCAAAAAATTCGCGCAAACCGACATCGATGAAGTGATTGTGGGGCACACCAACGAGCCGGAGTACCGCAAACTCCAGAATAACGAGTACATGGAGGCCCTGCGCGACCGGACGGTGAAGATCGACATCCCCTACATCACAAAACTCAAGGAAGAGCAGAAGATCTACCTCAAGGACTACGCCGCCGACAAAATCAAGGGGAAGCATATCGCCCCCCACACGATTGAAATTGCCTCGATGTGGGCGGTGCTCACCCGTCTGGAGGAGCCGAAGAAGGCCAATCTGACCCTCCTGCAGAAACTCAAACTCTACGACGGGAAGACCCTCCCCGGTTTTACGGAGGACAATGTCAAGGAGTTGAGGAAGGAGGCGCATCGCGAGGGGATGGAGGGGATTTCTCCGCGTTACATCCAGGACAAGATATCAAACGCCCTGGTGAGCGAGTTGGGGGGAGGATGTGTGAACCCTTTTATGGTGTTGAACGAACTGGAATCGGGGCTCAAACATCACTCGCTGATTTCGAATGAGGAGCAGAAAAAGAAATTTGTGGAATTGCTGACACTGGCGAAGGAGGAATACGACGATATGGTGAAAAACGAGGTCCAGCGCGCGATTGCGGCAGACGAGGACGCCATCTCGAGGCTCTGTTCCAACTATGTGGACAACATCAAGGCTTATACCCAGAAGGAAAGGGTCCGGAACAAGTACACGGGACAGGACGAGGAGCCGGATGAGCGTCTGATGCGGTCAATCGAGGAAAAGATCGACATCCCCGAATCGCGCAAGGACGACTTCCGGCGCGAAATCATGAATTACATCGGCGCCCTGGCCGTTGAAGGGAAAAAGTTCGACTACCGGACCAACGAGCGGCTTCACAAGGCCCTCGAACTCAAGCTTTTCGAGGACCAGAAAGACACCATCAAACTCACAAGCCTTGTGAGCAGTGTGGTGGACAAGGACACGCAGGAAAAAATCGACGTGGTCAAATCGCGCCTCATTAAAAATCACGGCTACTGCGACGTCTGTTCCACCGATGTGCTCAACTATGTGGCGTCGATATTCGCACGGGGGGACATAAAGGAGAAACATTGATATTAAAAATCGAACAAGACTTAAGCCGTTTCAAGCAGATTGTTCGAGGGAAGATCAAGGAGGAACTCCGGAAGTTTATTACCCGCGGGGAACTGATCGGCAAACAGGGAAAAAAATTCATCAGCATCCCGATTTCCCAGATCGATATTCCCCGTTTTCGGTATGAAGACCGGCAAATGGGGGGGGTTGGTCAGGGGGAGGGGGCTGTCGGGACTCCGATAGGGACCGACGAGGAAGGGGACGGCCAGGCGCAGGCTGGCAACCAGGCCTCCGATCATATTCTGGAGGTGGATGTTTCGCTTGAAGAGATGGCCCAGCTGTTGGGAGAGGAACTGGCATTGCCCCGGATTCTTCCCAAGGGGTCGGACCGAATTGTTTCGAGCAAGACGGTCTATCGCGGGGTTCGTCCTTCCGGCCCCGAATCGCTAAGGCACTTCAAACGAACCTACAAGCAGGCCTTGAAACGGCAGATCCTTTCGGGCCGGCATGATCTGGCCCGTCCCATCGTGATTCCCTACGGCGAAGACAAGCGTTATCGAAGCTACAGGGTCATTCAGGAACGTCAACCGCGCGCGGTCATCATTTACATGATGGATGTCTCCGGTTCCATGGGACAGGAGCAGAAGGAGATCGTCCGGATCGAAACCTTCTGGATCGACATGTGGCTTCGCTCGCAATACAAAGGCTTGGAAACCCGTTACATCATCCATGATGCAGTGGCCCGGGAGGTGGATGCCGAAACCTTTTATCATACCCGCGAGTCGGGGGGGACGATCATCTCGTCGGCCTACAAGCTGGCCCTTAAAATCGTCCATGAAAATTATCCTGCCGCCGAATGGAACATTTATCCCTTCCACTTTTCCGACGGCGACAACTGGTCGGGAAACGACACGATGGAATGCTTAAGCCTCCTGGAGAAGGAATTTTTTCCGCTGTGCAATGTCTTTTGCTATGGCCAGGTGGAGAGCGAATACGGGAGCGGGCAGTTTTTGAAGGATTTGAAAGACCGCTTCAGCGAAAAAAGCGAGCATCTCCTGACATCGAAAATAGAAGGAAAAGAGGGGATCATCGAGTCGATCAAGACGTTCCTCGGAAAGGGGAAATGAGTGCCCGGGTGCCCGAGTTCCCGTGTAAACACGGGTACGCAGGCACTCAGGCACACAGGTACTAAAAAAATGTTAACTCCCGAACTGGAAAAATGGCGTGTGGCGATTGAAAAGGAGGCCAGAAACCAGGGGCTCGATTTTTTCGAGACCGTCTTTGAGATTCTGGACTGGAAGGAGATCAACGAGGTGGCTGCCTACGGGGGGTTTCCCAACCGCTACCCTCACTGGCGTTTCGGCATGGAATTCGAGCATCTCTCCAAGAGCTATTCGTACGGGCTTTCGAAAATCTACGAAATGGTCATCAACAACAACCCCTGTTACGCTTACCTGCTCCACTCAAACAAGCTTGTTGACCAGAAAATGGTGATGGCCCACGTTTACGGGCATTGCGATTTTTTCAAGAACAACATCTTTTTTTCACCCACCAACCGCCGGATGATCGATGTGATGGCCAACCACAAAACAAAGATCCAGCGCATGATCAACAAATACGGCTATAATCCCGTCGAGGCGTTCATCGATATCTGCCTCACGATTGAAAACCTGATCGACTACTACGCCCCGCTGATCAAAAGACAGCGGGATGAAAAACACTCCCAACTCGGAGACGAGGACGAAGAGAACACGGAAAAAATCAGGATCAAAAAACTTCCCGTCCAGAGGGAGTATCTCGAACGGTATATCAACCCGCGCGAATTCATCGAAGAACAGCAAAAAGCCGCCGAGACAAAAAGGGGGGAGCGGAAAAAATTTCCGGAAGAGCCGGTGAAGGATGTTCTGGCCTTTTTGGTCGAGCAGGCCCCGCTCGACAAATGGCAGAGGGACGTTCTCTCGATGATCCGGGAGGAGGCCTACTATTTCGCCCCCCAGGCCCAGACCAAAATCATGAACGAGGGATGGGCCACCTATTGGCATTCCAAAATCATGACCACCAAAATTTTGACTGACAGCGAAGTGATCGATTTTGCGGATCATCACTCGGGAACCGTTTCCGTCGGCTCGGGCCGTTTGAACCCGTATAAGATCGGGCTTGAATTGTTCCGTGACATTGAAGACCGCTGGAATAAGGGGCGCTTCGGCAAGGAGTACGACGAATGTGACAGCATGGTGGAGAAGCTCAACTGGAACCGGAATTTGAATCTGGGAAGAAAAAAAATTTTCGAAGTCCGGCGCATTTACAACGATGTCACTTTTATCGATACTTTCCTGACGCCCGATTTCTGCCTCGAACACAAACTTTTCGCCTTCGACTACAACCGCAACAACTCGACCTATGAGATTTCCTCCCGCGAGTTTCAGGCGGTGAAAAAGAAACTTCTCTGCCAGTTGACCAATTTCGGACAGCCGTTTATCGAGGTGATGGATGCCAACCACGGAAACCGCGGGGAGCTTCTCCTCTTCCACCGGCACGAGGGGGTCGATCTTCGCGTCGATTACGCCCGTGAGGTGCTCAAAAACATCTTCACCATCTGGAAACGCCCTGTTCTTGTGGAAACGCGGATGGACGACCGGTTGAAAATATTCGCCTTCGACGGGAAAGAACACAAGGAGTACGATACCAAAGAGGGGGCTTGAGATATCGTTTTGCAAACAGAGAAAGTCCCCTTTCCTTCGCAATTTTCGTAAGCCGCCCTGCTTTGGATTGTTTCACCGGTAGATGTGGCCGGCGGGAACGAAAATCGCTCAGTCCAAGGGGGCTCTCTCTGTTTGCAAACCTTTCTTGCAGATATTTTCTTTTTTGCTACAATATCAGCGATTTTCAGAAGATCGGAACAACCAAAAGGGGAAAAAATTTATGCTCAACAATGTGGCCAAGAAAGAAAGAAATCTTCGAATCCTGATCGCTGTCCTTGCGGGAGTCTGCATCTGGCGTCTTGATCTTCCCGTATGGGCCAACTGGATGCTGGGGGTGATTGCCGCTGTTTCGCTTGTCACGGGGTTCATCCGCTATTGCCCGCTCAATCACCTCTTCAAGGTGAAATCGGTTAATTAATAGGGGCTTGCGTCGCCCCCTCCGCCGGCAAAGCCGTCGGAGCCTCCCCCTCACCGCCGCCGTGCGGCTGGTTAAAAATTTCTCATTAAAATTTCTCATTGTACCGATAATTTCTTCTGTGTTAGAAATCTCCCTCCATGGAGGAAAAGTACCAACCCCAAGTCCTTGAGAGCCGCTGGCAGAAGCATTGGGAAGACGAAAAGACATTTGTCGTCGGCGAAGATCCCGAAAAAGACAAATACTACCTGCTCGAAATGTTTCCGTACCCCTCAGGCAGAATCCACATGGGGCATGTGCGGAACTACACCATCGGCGATGTCATCGCGCGTTACAAGCGAATGAAGGGGTTGCATGTCCTCCACCCGATGGGGTGGGATGCCTTCGGCATGCCGGCAGAGAACGCCGCCATCCAGAATAAAAGCCATCCGGCGAAATGGACCCGTGACAACATCGATACGATGCGCGATCAACTCAAGCGCCTTGGGCTTAGCTACGATTGGTCGCGTGAAGTCAACACCTCCGACCCCGCTTATTATAAATGGGAGCAGCTTTTCTTTTTGCAAATGTGGGAAAAAGGATTGGTTACCCGCAAGGAATCCCTGGTCAACTGGTGCGAGAATTGCCGGACCGTTCTCGCCAACGAGCAGGTGCAGGACGGCCATTGCTGGCGGTGTGAACGTGCGGTGGTGAACAAGCCGCTGGAGCAGTGGTTTTTCAAAATCACGAAATATGCCGATGAACTGCTCGCCTCGCTTGAAATATTGAAGGAGGGGTGGCCCGAAAGGGTGCTTACCATGCAGAAAGAGTGGATCGGCCGTTCCCAAGGTTCAACCATCGAATTTCCCATCGAGGGTACCGACCAGAAAATCACCGTATTTACCACGCGGCCAGACACCCTTTTTGGGGCCACCTTCATGTCTTTGGCGCCGGGGCATCCGCTGGTTGAAAAATTGATTGAGAATTTGCCCAACAAGGAAGAAGTGCGGGCCTTTGTGGCGAAGGCCAAAGGGGTCCAGAAAGAGGGGGGGGGCGACTACGAAAAAGAAGGGATCTTCACCGGCGCCTACTGCCTCAATCCGGTGGTCAAACGGCGACTGCCGGTCTACGTCACCAATTTTGTCGTCATGGAATATGGCACCGGCGCGGTGATGGCGGTGCCGGCCCACGATCAGCGCGATTTCGACTTTGCGCGTAAATACAAACTCCCGGTAATTCTGGTCATTGCCCCCGCGGGAAAGGTTGTCGACCCCAAGACCATGCAGACTGCTTTCGAAGACGAGGGGATTTTGGTCAACTCCGGCCAGTTCAACGGCATGAAAAGCGGCATTGCAAAGCTGGCGATCATCGATTACCTCGAACGAAAAAAACTGGGACGCAAAACGGTGCAATACAAACTTCGCGACTGGGGCATTTCGCGTCAGCGTTACTGGGGGACCCCCATTCCGGCGGTCCACTGTTTAGTCTGCGGCGTTGTCCCCGCGCGCGAAGAGGATCTCCCGATCGTCCTTCCATCGGATGTTCAACTGACCGGCCGGGAAGGGTCTCCGCTGGCCCGCCATGAGGCCTTTTTGAAGACCACCTGCCCCAAATGCGGCGACGAGGGGAGGCGCGAAACCGACACGATGGATACGTTTGTGGAGTCGTCATGGTATTTTCTTCGTTACGCCGATCCGCAAAATACGGCTGAGCCGTTCAGTAAAGAGAAGGCAAGCTATTGGTGCCCGGTCAACCAGTATATCGGCGGTATCGAGCATGCGGTGTTGCATCTCCTCTATTCCCGTTTTTTCACACGGGTTCTCCGCGACCTTGGTTACGTCATGTTGAGCGAACCCTTCGAACGCCTCCTCACTCAAGGGATGGTCATCAAGGAGGGAGCCAAGATGAGCAAATCGCGCGGCAATGTGGTGGACCCGAATTATCTCATCGACCAGTACGGCGCCGACACGGCCCGCCTCTTTGTCCTTTTTGCCAGCCCGCCGGAGCGCGACCTCGAGTGGTCCGATCAGGGGGTGGAAGGGTGTTTTCGTTTCTTGGGGCGTGTGTGGCATCTGGTGTATGAAACGGTCAATAACCGTTGGCCTGGAAACGAGGAGAATGGCGAACTCCCCTGGCATCTGCACAAGACGATCAAGAAGGTGTCCGATGATATTGAAAAGGATTTCCATTTCAACACCGCCATCGCCGCGATCATGGAGCTGGTCAACTTCCTCGCCAAAATCGGCCCTCAGTCGGGCCTTTCCTCTTCCTTTAAAGAGGCGCTCAAGACTCTTGTCATTCTTTTGTCTCCCATGGTTCCGCATATCGCCGAAGAGATGGGACAGGCTTTGGGGCTTTCGGGCGATGTTTCGGAAGGTGAGTGGCCATCTTACGACAACGCCGTTCTCGAAAAAAGGGCGATCACCGTTGTGGTGCAGGTGAACGGGAAGGTCCGTGCCCAATTGAGCGTTTCTCCGGAGAGCCCGGAAGATGAGATAAAAAACGCCGCCCGGACGCATGACAAGGTTCATCCCTACCTGGAAGGGAAGAATCTGGTGAAGACGGTATATGTTCCGGGCCGTCTTGTGAATTTTGTGGTGTCATGACCAAACCAATTACGATTCTCATCGGTGATGACCCCTATCTTTTGAATCGCGAACTCACGCGCCTTCAAAAAAAATACCTCGAACCGGCGACAAAGGATTTCAATTTCGACCGTTTTTCTGCGGAATCCACCCCGCCCCAAAGGATCATCGATGCCTTGAATCTCCTTCCCATGATGGCGGCAAGCCGCTTGGTGATCGTCCATGACGCCGACAAGATCAAAAAAGAGGATGCGGAGGCGTGGATTGCCTATTTCGAAAAGCCGTCCCCCACAACCCAACTGGTGCTTGTCGGCCAGAAAATCGACAAACGGTTGGGCCTCTGGAAGACGGCCCAAAAAGGGGGGGCGATGGTCGAACTGAAATCCCCCTATCCCAATCAACTCCCCTCCTGGATTTTGGGGGAGGCCCGTTTGATGGGGCTTAAAATCTCCTCTGAGGCGGCCTATGCCCTTGGAGAGGCGTTGGGGCCCAATCCCATGGCGCTGGCGGCGGCGCTGGAAAAACTTGAGATTTATATCTCTCCCCGCGCGGAGATCGGGTTGAGTGATGTCGAGGCCGTGGGGGGGGTCCTTTTGTCCAAAACCGTTTTTGATTTTACCGAGAAGGTGGGGGCAAAAAACTTAAAGGAGGCGATGGGGATTCTCGACGGACTCGTCGAACAGGGGGAGCCGCTGGTTCGTCTGGTGTTCATGATTGTGCGGCATTTTCGCCTCCTTCTGCTCGCACACGAGGGTTTAAGCAACCGATTGTCCGAAACGGATCTGGCAAGCCGCCTCGGCGTTCATCCCTTTTTTGTGAAGGATTATTCCCGGCAGGCGCGACAGATGACCTTCGAAGCGCTCCGCAAAACCTACCGGCGCCTATTGGCCTGCGACCGGGCGCTTAAACGAAGTCCGCTGGAACCACGTCATGTGGTTGATCGGTTTCTGATGCAGGTGTGTGTATCCAAATGGGACGGGTGATCAGGATAAGGGTCTTGCCAGGGCTTCGATGGCATCCAAAACATGCAGGTTATTTTTTGTGTAAGACCGTTTCAAATGAGCCACAATTTGTGTGGCTTTTTTTGGTTTTAAGCGTTCTGCATAGTAGGGGAGTGAGCGCCCCACTTCGCCGTCGGCAAACTTTGCCTCGATGAGTTCTTCGATCTGTCCTTCTTTTAAAATGACAAAATCAACTTCCCGCCCCTCTTTGTCGCGAATGTAGCGAAGATCGTAGCGAAAACCGTCCCGGTCTTCCAGAAAGTGGATTCGTTTGAGGAGATGGCTGGCCACGAGGTTTTCGAAGCGGGCCCCTTCGTCCCCCAGCACATCCCCGTTGTCGAAAAAATAAACTTTGGGGGGCTTAAGAACAGCGCGGGGAATCTTTTGGATGTAGGGACGAACCACAAAGACGACATACATTTTTTCCAGCACCTCGAGCCAGTGTTTGAGGGTTTTTGGGGAAACCTGCAGTTCCTGGGCGATGTTGGAAAGAACCACCAGCCCGCCGACTCGTTGCCTCAGTAGCTCCAGAAAAAGGGAGAGCATTTGAATATTATGAATGGGTTCCAAATCCCGCACATCGTCCTTCAAAACCCGTTCGTAACGTTCTTTGCGCCATCGTCTGGCCTCGTTTTCATCTCCCGACAAGAAAGGCTCCGGAAAGCCGCCAACTTTCATCAAGCGCTCATAGGCTTCTTGCGGGGGCATTTTTTCGGGGATTTCGGAAAGGGTAAAAGGATGCAGGCGCCAGTAATGGTAGCGTCCCATCAGCGAATCGCCGCCCCGGCGATAGAGATCCAGACGGGCGCTTCCGGTGACCAGAAAGGTGTGTTTGTTTTTTTGGGTGTCGTAGGTTCCCTTGACCCAGTTTTTCCATTTGGGGAACTTGTGAATTTCGTCAAAGATGACGAGTTTTTGCTCGTCGCTCCACTGTTTTTTCAAAATGGCGCGCCGGTTTTCATCGTCATCCCAGTTGAAGTAGGCGCCGCCGAGTTTCTGTTCCGTATATTGTTGCAGGATTGTTTGTGCCAGGGTGGTTTTACCCACCTGCCGCGGCCCGCCGATAAAAACCATTTTTTTTTGCAGATCTTTAAGAATATAGGGGGCGCCATATCTCATATGGCCAGTTTATCTCGTACTACAAAATGGTCAAGGCTAAAATGAAAAACGATACAAAATAGCCATGCATGGCCGAAGGGGGCCCTTAACTCAAATGATTCACGAACTGCGTCAGGCGGGAAATACTGCGGTTGGCGGTGTTTCGGTGAAGGATTCCCTTTTGCGCCGCTTTGCTCAAGCGGCTGACGGCTGTCTGCAAATGACCCAATGCCTCTTGCTTGTTGGCGGCTTTCTTGACCTTTTTGATCAGGGTCCTCAGGGTGGAGCGAACCGCGCGGTTGCGGACGCGGCGTTTTTCGTTCTGACGCTGTCTTTTTAAAGCGGATGCATGAGTGGCCATTAGGGTTCCTTATAAAAGTTGAGTGCGGACTTCTAACGGAATCATTTTCCCTTGTCAAGCGTAAGCACCCCATGCCGCATCGAGTCTTGTCGCCTCCCCCTTTCCGATGCTATACTCTAACTGTAAAAAATTATTGGTCTTTTCGGACAAGAAAAAACAAGGGGTTAATATGGAATTTCGGCCCGACGGTCATCCTTTGGGGCTACACCGCGTCATCAAACCAGAAGGGTGTCTTCCGCAGTCGGCCGAGAGGTTGTCTGCGAGCTTGCCGCTATTTGACAATGAAATTCTGGTCAATGTTTCCAAACTGCAGATCGATTCGGCCAGTTTCCGCCAACTGCTTGGTGGACGGGGAAAACGGGTGGCGGATCAAATTACGGCGATCGTTGCCGAGCGCGGCAAACTGCACAACCCGGAAACAAATTCCGGAGGGGTTTTTCTGGGAACGGTGGCGGCGGTGGGACCCGGGCACCCGTTGGCCAAGGAGTTGAAGGTGGGTGAACCGGTTGTTTCTTTGGTTTCTCTGACCCTGACACCGTTGACGATTGAACGGATCGACAATGTGGACGAAGAAAAGGGACAGGTGACCATTTCCGGATCGGCGATCATCTTTGAATCGGGCTTGGTTTGCAAAATGCCTTCGGATCTGCCGGAAGGGGTGGTTTTGGCGGCCCTCGATGTCTGCGGGGCGCCGGCTCAGGTGAAACGGTTGGTTCGTGAGGGAGAGAAGCTTCTGATCATCGGCCTTGGCAAGGCGGGGAGGGCGATGGCCTGCATGGCGGAGGAAATCGGTGCCCTGGTTTACGGCGTGGACGCCGATGGGGAGGCGGTTAAGTGGTGTCAAGCCAGCGTGAAGGGGCATTTTGCCGCGCTCGATGCCGCTCATCCGATGGAGGTTGCCGATTGGGTTCATGAAATGACGCGTGGGGCGTTGGTGGATGTGGCGATCAATTCGGCAAGCGTCGAGGAGACCGAAATGAGCGCCGTTACCTCGTGCCGGGACGGGGGGAAGGCCCTTTTTTTCGGGATGCGGACGTCGTTTCAACGGACGGTTTTGGGGGCCGAGGGGATCGGCAAGGATCTCCTCCTCCTGATGGGAAGCGGGTATGTGCCGGGGCATGCGGAGTTGATGTTGAATCTGCTCCGAAGCCACAAGCCGCTTAAAAAGTGGTTTGAGGAGAAATATGGGTAAAAAGTTGATAAAAGGTTCAAAGTTAAAAAAGTTCAAAGTTCAAGGTTCAAGAAGTAGTAGATCAATTAATCTTAAACTTTGAACTCCATGAAATGGCCCCCTTGCGGGGTTGAACTTTCTGAACTTTTGAATTTAAAAGAATATGAATCACACCGAAACCTTGCCACCTGGTGGCGTACAATCAGAGGCCAAGCCGGCCAAGGCAAAGGGGAGCGCAAAGCATCCGTGGCAGAGCTTCAAAAAATGGTCCCATGTGACTCCCGAACAGTGGAACGACTGGCAGTGGCAGTATCATCACTTGGTGACCACTCCGGAGGAACTTATCGAACTTTTTCCGGAGTTTGAAGGGGAGGTTGAAGAAATTCGTTCAACCCTGGGGAAATACAAATTTGCCTCCACTCCCTATTACCTTTCGCTCATCAACCCCAAGAATCCGGAAGATCCGATCAAACTTCAGGCGATTCCCTCCCGTCTTGAAATGAATGTTGAGCGGGGGGTCGACCTTCGCGATCCGCTATCCGAAGATCGCGATATGCCGGTCCCGGGTCTGGTACACCGCTATCCCGACCGGGTTCTTTTCCTGATTACCGAAATCTGCACCGTCTATTGCCGCTTCTGCACCCGAAGAAGGGTCATCCTTGAAAAAGAAAGCCATATCGAACGACAGATCGATACGAATATCGACTATATCCGCAAACACCCTGAAATACATGACGTCATCATTTCCGGCGGGGATGCCCTGGTGGTGGGGGAGAGTCTCCTGGAGCGGGTTTTAAAGGGCTTGCGGGCGATCCCCCATGTGTATGTCATCCGAATCGGTTCGCGCATCCCGCCGGTTTGCCCGATGCGCATTACCGAATCGCTGGTGTCGATGCTCAAAAAATATCAGCCCCTTTATTTCATGACCCATTTCAACCACCCTTATGAAATCACTCCGGATTCAAAAAAAGCTTGTGCCCTTCTGGTTGACAATGGTATTCCCGTTTTGAATCAGACGGTTTTGTTAAGAAAAATAAACAGTTGTCCCTTCATCATGCGGGAGATGTGTTATGAGTTGATTCGCATGAGGGTCAAGCCGTATTACTTATATCAATGCGACCTTTCCGAAGGGATCAGCCATTTTCGAACGCCTGTATCCAAAGGGATTGAAATCATGGAATCCTTAAGGGGGCATATCTCGGGTCTGGCCATTCCCACTTATGTGATCGACGCCCCGGGGGGCGGGGGAAAAGTGCCGGTCGGTCCCACCTATCTTATCAGTGAGGGGGATCACAAAGTGGTCGTGAGGAATTACGCAGGTAAGCTTTCGGTCTATACGGAACCTCAAGAGACCGACTGTTCCTGTTCCACAACCGATGAGATGAAATCGAAACTGGGGGCTAGCCCCCAGGGGGCTGGTCCTTTGGGAGGGGTGGCGTGACACACCCCGATGGCTAAATTAAATCTCGATCGCGATAAAGTGGACCGTTGCCGCGAACTGGCGGACGGCCTCATTCATCCCATCCAAAAATATATCGACCTTCATTCCACCGTTTCGGTGGAACGATCGGTTGTGCGTCTGCTCGGATGTGAAGATGCCACCGACACACCCTTTGGTACCAAAATGCCGCTGGCCAACATTCTTGTCGAAAAACTCGACAGGAACAGATTGTCGATGGGGGTGGCCACCTGGATCGGGGCCGCCCTGATCGAACAGCCGAAGCTCCCCGTTTACAAGTTGGCGCAGAAGGTTGCCGAAGGGGCCATTAATCTGAACAATTTCCCCGAGCCGAACCCCGATCAAGTCCGAAAGGTGATCAACCCGCTGGTGGGGGAGGCGGCAAAAAGGGTCGATCGGTCGCGCCACTCGAAGGATTACCTCCGGCAGAAGTTTGCACGGGTCCGGCCGCCGCTTCGCTACGTTATCGTTGCCACCGGCAATATTTATGAGGATGTCAAACAGGCGGTTGCCGCAAGCCGCAAGGGGGCCGATGTCATTGCGGTCATCCGCTCGACGGCGCAGAGCTTACTCGATTACGTCCCGCACGGGGCAACCACCGAAGGGTTCGGCGGCACCTACGCCACGCAGGAGAACTTCCGCATCATGCGGAAGGCCCTAAACGACGTTTCCTACGAATTGAAGCGCTATATCCGCCTCTGCAACTATTCTTCCGGTCTCTGCATGCCGGAGATTGCCGTGATGGGGGCCTTTGAAGACCTCGATTTTCTGCTGAATGACGCCTTCTACGGGATTCTCTTCCGCGACATCAACATGAAGCGGACTTTTGTCGACCAATATTTTTCGCGCACCATCATCGCCCGCGCCGGAATCACCATCAACACCGGAGAGGATAATTATCTCACCACCGCCGATGCCTATCACAACCATCATCAGGTTTTGGCCTCCCATTTCATCAACGAGCAGTTCGGGAAGAGGGCGGGTTTGAAGGAGGAGCAGATCGGCCTCGGCCACGCCTTTGAAATGGATCCTTCCATCGAGGATAGTTTCATCTACGAGCTGGCGATGGCCCAGCTTGTGCGCGATGTTTTTCAGCGCCACCCGATAAAATACATGCCCCCCACGCGGCACATGACCGGCAATATTTTTCAGGGGCATGTCCTTGATGCCCTGTTCAATCTGGCGGGGGCGGCCACCAATCAGCAGATCCAGCTTTTAGGCATGCCCACGGAGGCGATTCATAATCCTCTTCTTCAGGATCGGCACCTAAGCCTTCAGAACGCCGATTATGTTTTCACCGCCGCCGGTTCGCTGGCCGACGAAATCCAGTTCAACCCCAACGGCAAATTGGTGCGGCGGGCCCGGACGGTTTTGGACAATACGCTCGCCTATCTCGAAAAAATAAGGCAGATTGGCCTGATGGAAGCGATCGAACAGGGGATGTTTGCCGAGATGCCCCGCGCGCGCGACGGGGGCAAGGGTTTGGAAGGGGTGTTTCAGAAGTCGAGGCGGTACTACAACCCATTTCTTGAATCAGCATCGGCGTCTTCCCAGCGGGGTGATAGCCGGAGATAAGTTGCCGGGTAATCGAAGGAGCTGAGCGCGGGGATTACGGGATGAGAGGGTGTTTCAGCGATGGGGGAAACAGACAAAATAATGATAATCAAGCCGTATGGCGACCGCGAAAACGACGGGGCGGTTCAGATGAGTTTCACCCTTCCCGTGAAGGCCTCTCCCGAGGCCCGCGAGGCGGCGGTCCAGCTGGTTCAAAAAATGGGTTTTGAACGGGCTTTGGTGGCAACCATGGAGGCCATCGATCCGAATTTCACCTTTTTTGTCGTTTACGGTTCCACCACCCACACCATCGATTTTTCCTCCATTGTTGTTCCCAAGCTGGAAAATCCGTTGATGAACTTCGATGAGGTGAATGAATTCATCAAAACAAAAATCGGTCGCAAATTGGTGTTTGTGGGCGGTTGCATCGGCTACGACGCCCATACCGTCGGGATCGACGCCATCTTCAACCCCAAGGGGGTGGCGCACGACTGGGGATTCGAGCGGTATCCGTGGCTTTCGGCCCATAATTTGAGGGCCCAGGTTTCGTGTGAGGAATTTGTCAAAAAAGTGGTTGATCTCAAGGCCGATGCGGTTTTGGTTTCGCGCATCGTTACCCAAGGGGATGAACATGTGGGGGAATTCAAAAAGTTGATCGATAAGCTGAAGGAGACCCCGGAGGCACAGCCGCATCTGATGAAAATCTGCGGCGGTCCGCGCGTTACGCACCGGGAGGCGTTGAGTTGGGGTTATGACGCCGGTTTTGGGCCGGGCACAAAGCCGTCAGAAGTAGCCAGCTTTATTGTGCATCAATTAGTGAAACGAAATGTCCGGTAGGGGCGCACGGCCGTGCGCCCGTACGGTGAGAAAATGAAAAAATTTCCTTCCGTCACCCTCCGCATCCGAATCTCCGACGCCGATGCCCACTACGCGGGCGGCTTGGCCAGCGGCGCCAAGGTGATGGAACTCTTCGGCGATGTGGCCACCGAATTGCTGATCCGGTACGACGGCGACGAAGGGCTTTTTCGCGCCTACCGGGATGTTGAATTTCTGGCCCCTGTCAGAGCCGGCGATTTTATCGAGGCGACCGGCCAGATTCTCCGTATTGGCAAGACCTCGCGGGAGATGGCCTTTGCGGCCACCAAGGTCATCGAGCGGGCCAAAAGCGGGTCACGCGCGCGTGTTCTCAAAAAGCCGGTGTTGGTCGCCCGCGCCCGGGGGACCTGCGTGGTCAAAAGATGAGCGACCCCTTAATCATCACCGTTGCCGGCATCGGCGCCGAACTCACAAAAGAAAATACCCCCTATCTTCCTGTCACCCCCGATGAAATTGTCGAGGAGGCCATTCGTGTTTTCAACCTCGGCGCCCGGATTTTCCATCTCCATGTTCGCGACGATCAGGGAAAACCGACCTGCGACCCACAGCGGATCAAATCAATCATCGACCGGATCCGCCAAAAAGTCCCGATGATCCTCCAGGTCTCCACCGGCGGGGCGATCGGTGATGCATTGGAAGACCGCCTGAACACGCTGGAAGCCGGGTCCGAGATGGGTTCGTTGACACTTGGCTCGGTAAATTTCGGCAACGACGTCTTTTTAAATACTGTTCCCATCATCACTGCTCTGGCTCAGAAAATGTTGGACAAAAAAATCAAGCCGGAGCTTGAAATCTTCGATACCGCGATGATGGAAGAGGCTCAGATCCTGCTTAAAAAAAGGCTGATAAAATCACCGCTTCATATTAACATTATCCTTGGGGGGCCGGGGTGGCTTTCCGCCACGGTTGAAAATCTGGAGTTTATTCTGAAGAAAATGCCGGCCGGTTCCTCTTGGTCGGCCTCCGGCGTCGGAAGGGGACAGTTGACGATGATCGAATACGCCATCATCCATGGAGGGCATGTCCGCACCGGATTGGAAGACAACATTTATCGGTCGAAGGGGGTCTTGGCGAAAGGGAATGCGGAATTGGTGGGGCAGGTGGTGGAGCTGGCGCGGAAACACAAAAGGAAAATTGCCACGCCGGATGAGGCGCAAAAAATTTTGGGAATAAAAATGTAGGGGCAACCCTATGTGGCCGTTAAACGGCCCCTCTTTACCGCATACCCCGCAAGGGGGCTACTTCGTTGAAGAGCGGCCACCCTTTACAGCGTAAGCAGTCCCTCTTTATGGGATGTGGTGGGGTTGCCCTGCGCGGAGGGCGGCCACAGGGGGCCGCCCCTACAGGGGATTTTTTATGCCGGGAATAGGTGTCATTTTAAATCCGTACTCCAAAAAGTACCGCGATAATCCCGAGCGGATGAAACGGATGGGGTTTATCGTGGGGGACAAGGCCTCGTGCAAACAGACCGAGGATCTCTCCGACCTCCGGCGTGTGGCTGATGAGTTCAAGTCGCGCGATATCGATATTCTGGCCATCAGCGGGGGGGACGGAACCAATCACTGCACCCTCACCACCTTTATCCAGGTTTACGGCGACAAGCCGCTCCCGAAAATCGTTTTCCTGCGCGGCGGGACGCTGAACACCGTCGCCGGTTCACTCAACCTCTACGGCACGCCGGAAAAAATCCTGAGCAACCTTTTGATCCGCTACCACGAGGATCTTCCGTTTCAAACCCGGCAGGTCTGGCTGACCAAAATCAACGACGAATATGGATTTATCTTCGGCATGGGGGTTATCTACAATTTTATGAACGACTACTACAGGCATGGAAACTTAAATCCCCTGATTGCGGCTGGGACCCTGTTCAAAGCGATTGGTTCGGCAATCATCAACGGGAAGTTGGCGCGGCAGATGTTCGATCGTTTTGACGCGGAGGTAACGGTCAATGGAAAGAAATGGGCGTTTGCCAACTATACGGCGATCTATTCCGGTTCGATCAACCAGCTTGGGCTTAATGCCCGGGTTTATCATTACGTGGAGAAAAATCCGGGAAAGTTTCATGCGGTCGGATTTTCCGTACCGCCGCGGAATATTCTTCCGTACGTTCCCCTGATGTATCTGGGAAAGCCGTGTGGATGCCCGAATATGGTGGAGGAGCCGGCCACCGAGATGATCGTCAAGCTGAAAAAACCCCTTCCCTACACTATCGATGGCGACATGAAGCCGCCGTGTGATGCGTTTCATGTCACGATCGGGCCGATGTTGACGGTGTTAAACCCAACAGCGCCATGACCTTTTTCAAATCCTCCCAGACGGCGCGTTTCATGTTGGGGTTTCTCAGCAAAAAAGCCGGGTGGTAGGTTGGCATTACTTTGACGGCTCCGTAGTCCTGAAACTCGCCGCGCAATTTGGTGATGGGAATTTCCGTCTGCAAAAGGGTCTGGGCGGCGAATTTGCCAAGACAGACAAGTACTTTGGGGCCGATGATGTCGATCTGTCTTTTGAGGAATGGACTGCAGGTGGCGACTTCGATCGGTTCCGGATTCCGGTTTCCCGGAGGGCGGCATTTGACGATGTTGGCGATGTAGACATCCGCTCGCGTCAACCCCATCGCCTCGATCATCTTCGTCAACAATTGTCCCGCCCGGCCGACAAACGGTTCCCCCTTCAAATCTTCATCCGCCCCGGGGCCTTCGCCGACAAACATCAGCTCTGCATCGGGATTACCGACGCCGAAGACAAGATTCGTCCGCCCCTTGTGAAGGATGCACCGCGTGCAATCGCCGATTTCGGTGCGAAGGGTGGCGAGTTGATGTGCATTTTTTTCACCCTCTCCCCGACCCTCCCCCCTCAAGGGGGAGGGGGTTCTCGAAATCCCCCCTCCCTTGAGGGGAGGGGGTGAGGGGGCGGGTGACGAAAAAGCCAGCTCACCTACCCCCATCTCCTTCGCGAGGTTCAAATGGAGTTTTAATGATTCCCTGATGATTTCCTTGTCATCTGCCATGGTGCTTGCCTTGGTTTAATTCGAGGGTTACACTTTACCCTATGCTTACATTAGGCATTCTGGCAAGCGCCCTGATTCTGATTTTACTTCCCCATGATGTTTATGCCTGGGGGCCGGCAACCCATCTGGAGTATGCCCACCGGGCGCTTGAGTCGCTCGCACTGTTTCCTCCCCTTGTCCGCAAGCTCCTCACGAAACACGAAAACGACTATCTCTACGGCGCGGTGGCCGCCGATATTACGGTGGGAAAAGGTTTTACTGAATACCTCTACAATTGCCACAACTGGCGGGTGGCCTTTGAGCTTTTTCACAAAAAGGCGACCAAAGACCACCAAAAGGCCTTCATGCTCGGCTATCTGGTCCATCTGGCCGCCGATACCGTGGCGCACAATTTTTTCGTGCCGTTCAAGCTGATCCGCAGTTGGAACGCCCGGCTCTTGAAGCATGTCTACTGGGAAATGCGTATGGATCTTACCGTTCCGCGCCGGTACTGGAACATGACGCACCACTTTTCCAGCAACAATTTCGTCGAGGACGATGTTCTTCTCCAGGGGCACCTAAAAAGAACCCTCTTTTCGTTCAAGACGAACAAAAAGATCTTCAACGGCCTGCTGATCCTCCAGCGGTTGAAACACTGGCAGATGATGGCGCAAAATGTTGGGCGCCTGTCGGTCTGGAAACTGGGAGAAAAGGATGTTCATCATTACAAAGGCCTGGCCCTTGCCTCCGCGGTCGATTTTTTAAAGAAAATGGAAGACTCATATGTCCTGAAGGCCGACCCGACCGGGAAGCTTAAAATTCTCTACGCCCGCGACATGGTGAAGCAGATCCGTCGTGTCGACAAGGCCGGGGATCTCACCAGGGACGCGGAGCACCGGCTTTTTGCCGACATCAAAAAACAGCTCGAGGCGGGGATTTACGAGCCGGTTATGTTGCCGATTGTGGAGAACTATATCCGAGACCGAAACGCCGCATAAAATATGTCTCTCTTCTCAAAAATCGTGGTTGCCTGCGATTTTTCCCCCGATGCCGACCAGGCGTTAAAACAGGCGGTTGTCCTGGCGCACGTTTTTAAGTCGAAGGTTTTCATTGTTCATGTGCTGGAGAAAAATCCGGACGATCCCATCTGGGAAATTTTAAAACTCCCCTTGGATGTGGAAATAAAAATCCAGAACCGGATTCTCGCCAAAATACGCGAACTCTTTCCGCGCGAACGCCTCCCCCTCGACTACCAAATTGCCGTGGTGGAAGGGGATGTGCCTCTTGTCTTGACCGATTATTCGCGCGAGAAAGGGGCTGATTTGCTCATGGTCGGCACGCATGGGGGTACGGGGCTTGCCCATGCCCTTCTTGGGGATAACACCGAGCGGATCGCCGCCAGGGCCAACTTTCCGGTCTGGATCTGCCGTCCGCCGATTATGGAAGGTGTGGGGGAGATTCTGGCCCCGCTCGATTTTTCGGAAGGAAACCGCATCGCGGTGGAATGGGCCGATGCGTTGGCGGCGGGTTTTGAGGCCTCTCTGACGCTAATGCATGTGGCAACCATGCCGTCATTGGCCGTTTTGTTCGGCGAGGAGGATCCGTTGGCGGTGGAGGAGGCCAAAAAGGTTCTTTGCGAAAAGGCCGAATCGAACCTTAAATTATGGCTGGAAAAATTGAAGGCCCCGGAGGCTGATTATCTCTTAAACGAAGGGGTTGCCGCCGAAGAGATTGTCAAAACGGCCAAGGCGCGAAAAGCCGGCCTGATTGTGATGGCCACGCACGGCCATGGCTCGGCGAAAAAACCCCATCTGGGGAAGCTGTCCACCCATTTGGTGCGTTATGCCCCCTGTTCGGTTTTGATGATCCCCCCTCATGATCGGTGAAGATTTTTCTTGTTTCCCCTCTTTAAAATGATTTAACGTCATTCCCTCATTTCATTTCTTAAAAGGAGCTCGTATGACTAAAATGACTGCATTGGTTTTCGGTTGTCTGGTTGTTTTGTTTTTCACCCAATTTTCAGCGGAGGCGGCGATGGTTACAACTCCCAGCGGATTGAAATACGAAGACACGCAGGCCGGGACGGGCGCCGAGGCCGTTAGCGGCAAAATGGTGTCGGTGCACTACACTGGTTGGCTGGATGTAAGCGGGGCCAAGGGAGCCAAGTTTGACAGCTCGCTGGACCGCGGACAGCCTTTTGAATTTCCGCTCGGTGCCGGGCGCGTCATCAAGGGGTGGGACGAAGGGGTGGCCGGGATGAAGATCGGCGGCAAACGGACCCTGATTATTCCCGCAAACCTCGGTTACGGCGCCGCAGGCGCCGGAGCGACGATTCCCCCCAATGCCACGCTGATTTTCGAGGTGGAACTTTTGGGGGTGAAGTAGTAGCGTTTTTTTTTGCAATGGTGGCTGTAGCTCAGCTGGTTAGAGCATCTGACTGTGGCTCAGAGGGTCGTGGGTTCAAATCCCATCAGCCACCCCAAAGGATAATTGGTAGAATATCCTTCTGGTGATACCGGAAGGAGAATTTTTTTGTTTTTGTGAACGGAGGGAGCTGTGACAATAACTTTACCATGGTACGCCATACTAATTGGCATTCTAGTGGTGGTGCTTTCAACACTCTTAATTCGAAATGGAATTCAAAAAGCATTAACACGCATATATAATAAAGCGCCCTTCATAAAACAATATTGGTGGTTTTCAGTTGTCTTTGTTTTGGCTTCGTTTGTTGTTTATTTACTAACGTTCCATTTCACACCTGAAAACAAAATAAGCATC
>JACQOY010000187.1 GCA_016207765.1 Deltaproteobacteria bacterium
AAGGCCGGAAACCACTGAGTCCCTCCACGCTCCACTTTTTAGCCCCACCAAAACCAGCGTCTCGGGCTGTTCAGGGAGGGGGTAAGTGTGGCTCTTTTCCCAAAGGGTCTTAAAAAAGAGGGGCATAATTTCCGGAGAAGAGAGAAGGGCTTTCAACTGATCATAGTGGAGTCGGTGCGGCATTCCTTTTTCCAACTCCGGTACATCCTGTTCCAAATTGACGTTTTCCGGTGGAAGATCGATATCGACTTTAAATCTCTTGACCATCGCATCAAAAATCCGCTTCCCGGAAGAACCGGCATCAGACGCCCTTCTCACGGCAAGACCGAATCGTTCATAAGCGTCTCCGCTCTCCGTCCCATGCTTGGTCGTCAATCGGCCGATAAAATCGACAATCTGATCCGCCGAAAAGCCGGCCTCCCAAGCCTGCACGATGGCTTCGGGGAGCTTTTTAAAAGCCCGGGCCGAGCGGGATTGTTCGGCAATAAGTCTGAAGAGGTCGACAATTTGAGCCGGAGTCAGCTCAACTTCCCATGCCGCGGTAAAGGCCACGGGGAGGAGAACCATGATGGCGGCCGACTGCTCGTGGGGAGGAATATGGGCGGCAATAGAGTCAAAAACAGCCAGCATCTGGCTGGGGGCCAGACCGGCCCTTTCGGCAACAGGCACCACCTGCCGGGCGACGTTTCTTGCAGACAAATCATTGTTGTTTCGTGCAAAAATTTCCGCCAGCGTATCGGTGTCCGCGGCCTTCCATCGGGGGACAACGCGCCGATACGTAATTTCATCAGCCGGTGCTTCGTCGAAGGGCGCCTCATCACCGATGGGGTCTTCATCTTCGAAGACACCGTCTTCCGTATGCGACGGCGAGACGCCGGATGGCAAGTCAAGCCCCGTATCACAGAGAATCCTGAGCTCGGCCACGACTTCGTCCACCAGTTTTCCCACTATTTCGTCGAAGCCGTTGCTTGTTTCCGTAGCTTCGTCCACCTGCTTGAGTCCGGGATAAATTTCATCCCATTTTTTCCCGATCCATTGCGCGTCCAGCACATCACCGAGGCGGTAGACTGAATACACCGCTTTCATCCCCATCATGAACCGCGCATAAATTTCCACCCGCCTGGAACCGGGAGGGCCCTGCATGGCCCAGGTCAAATAGGTCGCCGCTTCCATGGCGCGCCTGTGTTGCCCTCCAAATTCTTTCTCAATCACCCTGGCCAGACCCGACATCGCCTTATCGGCCACTTCCTGCGGCCACTTTGTCCCCTCAATCCGGATCATTCCCATTTTTTCCAGCCATGCCGGCACCCGGTCGATCAAATCGAGGACCCGCCTTTCAAGGGGCCCGGCCTTTGCCCTGGGGGATTCCAGGCATTTGGCAATCAGGGCCAACCCGTCGTGAACCGACACGAGGCTCAAAAAGGGAATATCGTAACGGGCGTCTACGCCTTGGCCCCCTGTCTGATGAATATCGTCGAACGCCCCGCCCCCATCTACAATGGGGGCCAGCGTTTTGAAGCCGACATCGGACGTCACGATGGGGGAAAAAGGGGACTTCAAGGCCTGATGCGAATGAAGCGCCAGAGCAATATATTTGGCCTCCTCGGTCAACGGTCCGGAAAGGGTAATCTGATAACGGAACAATCCATCCTTCAAGACGCCGGCTTGAATCAGCAGATGGACAACCGCCTGCGCCTCAAACAAGCTCCCCGCCGCCGGGAGCATAAGCATGTATGTGGAGTGGGATTGTTCATTGTCGGCAACAATGATCTCTCCGTCAATCCCGCAGTGGAACGTTCTTAAAAACTCAAAAAGGTTTTTGTCGAACAAGCCCCTTTCCCCCCCGATTTTTCCGCCGATGGTGGGCAACCCCCGCTCTTTTGAAACCTGCGTTTCCCTTTCAAGGCGCCGGGTGAATTTTTCCACATCGTCCAGGATTTCGCCGACACCGCTCCCCGGTGGACGCCGGTTCAGACGGTTTAAAAAATAGAGACAACGCGCGAGCTGTTTTCCCTTTGAAAGGCCCGTTTGTCCCCGCAGGAAACGAATGGCGTCATCCGCGATGAGGCCGGCGCCTCTTCCCGCCTCGAAAAGGGGCCAAAAAAAGTCGTCGAATGCCTGGTTAACGGGCTCGTCCTGGGCTTCGTCGTCCACCGGAGCTTCGTCGATGGGGTCTTCTTCAATTTGATCCTCAGTCGAGTGAAGCGCAACATCGCCCTTCGGCGATGCAATCCCGCGGCCGCCAGAGTCTTTGGAAGAGTCGGGTGATTTTGGGGCCAAGGACCGATTTGCGATGCTCGCCTGATTTGTGCCTGCAAAGATCACGGTCATGCTCCCCACAACTTTCCCTGTCTGCCGCGTCACCAATTCAATCGGCACGCGCAAGAATTGCATATTCTCCGTTTTCCGGGATGGGCCTGTGGTTTTGAACCTCAGTTGCAAGTCAAGCGATCCATTGGTGAGAGCTTGCCAGGACGGAAAATCGGCATCAGCCACCCCTGCGACCATTCTGAGCATGCCCTCGTAGGAAAATTCGCTCAGGGTGATATGGTGCATGGCCTTCATCACCGTATCCAATGCGGTTGACAAGAGCAGGAACTGAGCTCCCGTGCGGTCATGTTCCAGGGCCGAAAGGAGGCTCTGTTGAAGATCCGCGGGCACTGCCGCCAACGGAAACGAAAAAGAAACAGTGCCGTCGACATGCCGGTCGAGCTTGCCCTCCTTGATCATCCTGCGGCACAGCCCGGTTTCGTCTTTGAGTGCCATCGGGTTGTTCTTTAGTTTGACGATGGGATCCACGGGCCGCCCGTTGGAAGATCCGGCCAGAAAAATTCGCCGCCCCGCGGTCGTGACAAGACGGATTTCGAGTTGGGATTTTTCGGGACGTTCGGTTGACGCCACGAGACGCAGTTGTTCCCGCATGATGCCGCGGAACACGATTTTTTCAAAAACCGCGATGTCTTCCCCGGGGGCCAGCATGGCGGAGACCAGCGGATGCGCGGCCAAGAGAACATCGGCGCCGTGTAAAAACGCCTTCCTGTAGCCCCAGGCTGAAAAACTCAGGTTCGTATCCAGAACCCATTTGCCATTCTCTTCTCTGACCGCAGAGGCATGAGAACGTGACAGATGGTTTTCGTAGGCCGTGCCCGGCACCCGCCCCAAGAATCCATCGAGAAAGCCCAGTACCGCCTTGGGGCCGTGGGTTCGGATCAGCCTGTGCAAGATCTGCTGGTCAAGCGGATCCTGGAATCGCGGATGACCAAGCAGAGTTTGCAGAAAAAAATTGTCCTCTTCGGATAGAGGGCCATGAATGCCGCTCATCGGATCACGCCGCAACATGCTGTGCGCATTAACGAAATGTTTTAGGCCGCCGAGAAAGCGCATGACTGACTCGCGCCATGAACAAACCGATTTTGTTTTGTCCTTAGCCCCGACCATTTCAAAACCCCCTTTTTCGGTGTCGCTGATGGAACCCATGACGACAAACTTTCCCCCAACATAATAGTCGTCTCCATTCGCTCCCTTTTTCTGAAAAGTCCGCGCATCGACAACAAGGCCTCCGTCTTCTTGCCATGAACCAAACTCGGCAAGCCAAGGGCGCAACGCCTCATCATCGGAGAGGTTAAAATTTAAGGTCAAATTGGTCATAAAGAAAAAAAATTAACGGATGACAAGTACTCTTGCGGATCGCGCCAGCATGGGGGCGCCCGAAAAGGCCGGGATTGGTCCGGTTGTCTGCGGCCAAAGCCACGAGGAATTCAAAGCCGTTCCGGACGGAATATCGGCCGTAATTGTCTCGGCGTCGGTCATTGACTCTTCCCCACTTTCGCCATCCTTTTCGGCGATGTCTGATATTATCTCTGCCTGGGGGGAAAGCCGATCAAGAAGCATCGGCTCCCACGCCGGCAGACCGGATATCGGGGCGGATTCGGGCTCGAAATCTTCATTGGAAATGCCGCCGCCCTCCTCAATCCCGCGTCCGCCGCTACTCAATTCCGGATCGCGGTAGCCTGTTATGGAGAAAATAAATTTTTGCATGGCATAATCCACGTAATCGGAAGTGGGGGCATTTTTGCGCGATAAAGTAATCTGTGTGGTTCGATTGAAAACATCTTCGATAAAACGCGTGAAATCATCGGCCCACGTTAGACCTTCGGTGTACACGGAGAGTGAACCGCCGTCTTTTAAGAGGCTGTAAAAAAGGCTCACATCCGCGGCGGTGAAGGTGAATTCGGGTTCGCCCAAATCCGGATCGCCAACACTGGTCGGGTCATTCTCCGAACCATTCGGAGCAATGATTTGGATTTCATCCACGGCTTCTTGTTCGGCAAGCCCTCGCAGGGCCCCTGCGGCCTTGCCTTGGTATAGGTACACGTTGGCGGGGATGTCAAAATCGAACGGAACATCCAAGAGCCACGGATCAATGCCAAAATATTGAGTGTCAGGATCATTTTTGGCCCGCTCCAAAAACGCCACGGGAGCCTCGCCACAGCCGACTTCGACGATGACCTTTTTGCCGCTGCGGCGGGCGGCCAGGATGGCGTTTTGAAACGGCGCGGGATCACCGCCGATAACGCGGGGGTTGGATGGTTCGGTATCGATCACCGACTCCGCATCCCCGCCCAAGGCGTTGCCGCCGCCGCTTGGCTTAGGCTTGTTGGACGATTCAATATTTTTACCTAATCTTCTTTCGGCCCTTGCTTTGGCCATTGGGATGCCCTGGCCAGGACCCCACACACGGCGCCCCGTACCTATCGTTTTATTTGGCACGTCCCTATCATCATCCACCGGCGCTTCGTCGAACAAAATCCCTCCGTCTTCATCCTTAGTCAACTCCCCCCACATTCTTTTTGCCCATGAGAATAAACCTTCTCCTTTGCGGGGCCACTTTATCTTTGTAGCCTGGGCGAGCATGTCGTCGATAGCCTGCAATACTTCTTTATTTTTAAACAACCCCCTTGCCTCGGTTAAAATTTGGACGGCTTCTTGTCTTAATTTTTCGTCCTCGTGGATGACATCTCCTTCAAACAGATTTACCAGATGAAGGACGTCCGACTGCTCGGCTTCCGTCTCGGGATGCGAGACCAGCTCCAGCGCTTTCGCCAGATGGTTGAGCCTGTTCCAATCATCATCCGAATTGTTTGGTGACGGCGCGTTCTTGACTTGTTTAAGAACCTCATCAATGGCCTGTCTTACCTCGTCATCGACAAATTGTTTCCTCGCATCGGTCAAGATATGGACGGCAAACCATCGCACATCGCGGTTAAAGCTCCTTACATAGCCGTTAAAAGATTGAATGTCGGGCAGAACATCCGACGGTGTTTGAATCCCATAACCCGCACGTTCCTCCGATACGGCCGCCTTCAAGAGCCAGGAAAGGTTCTCCAACTCCCACATACTGTGAGGGTGACTCATCCGCCGTGATCGATACTCCTCGGAAGAAGCCGATGTCGGCGAAACGACTTCCGGCAAAACCGCAACAGAAGCACCCTGCGGCCCTGCAGGATTTTCCAAAGAAGCGATGATGGAATCAATTGGCTTACGGTAGACTTGGGGAAGGAAGCTGTTTTTACAATTTTTTATGAGTACGATCCCGGCTAGGAAGGACTCCGTTTTTGAGTTTGGCAGATGCCGGGCAAGGATGTTGATGAGGGTCAATCGCTCGGAAAAACTGCATCGCCTTATTTCGTTAAGCCAATCAATCAAGGCAACATGCCGCAACATTCCTCCAACAGTGAACCGTTCAAGCACTGCCGACAGTTTTTCAAAATGACTCCATTCGGATGGAAACTCCCTCATGATCCAGGACATATCCAGATTAACCTTGCCGGATTTGTTTTGAACTATCCGGGCAAGCCATTGAGGATTATCGGGATCCAGCAGAGGATTTTCGTTTGGCTTTTCATCAACCGGCGCTTCGTCGCCGATGGGATCTTCAAAATCGCCCTCTTCCTCAATCCCGCGTCCGCCGCTGTTATCGATAAAACGGACAACCAGCCGATCCTGCCCCGTGCTGGAGAGAATTTCCATTTCGCCTTCAACCACTTCCAAACCGTCTTTCTCCATGGCCCGTGCCCGCCATGCATCCGAATCATTTTTTTCAACAACGCCGAAAAATTTTCCGGTCATTTCGATCTGGCCGCCAAAGTGGTCAAGCGGGGCCTTTGCGTGGACGCGGCCGGGCACTTCAAGAAGGACGGCGGCATTGCGTATATC